>CAYLYF010000071.1:0-20795 GCA_964387595.1 uncultured Thermodesulfobacteriota bacterium
TCTTTTCCCCACTGTCACTTAAGCACTTTATATTTTTGGACAGGCTCTAAATAGAGGTAGCGGTTGTTTGAAGTTGCTTTATAACTAAAAAAGATAATTTAATATTATTTTTGGTATCCTTAACAATTCAGGGGTCTTCAAAAGTCAACATAATGCGATAAGACCTTGAATCATTACATTACTGAAAAAGCATATATTATTATTTGAACTGAAAAGGTGATATTTTTGACTAGTGGGTACTTTTAACAATAGGCTTTTGTCAGATTAAGTCAAAGCTAGATTATGATTATTGTAAGGTCAAATCGAGACTTTTACACTTTAAACAATCGTACCGTCCGGAATGATGGTGTTTTTTGCGATAACGATGATGCCGTCTTTTATCCAGATGCCTTCATTTTCACGGTCGCCTTCCTGGACTCTGTCCTTATTGACCAACTGAACATTTCTTCCGATTCGGGCATTTTTATCAATAATGGCTCTTTTGATATAACAGTTTGCACCGACCCCGATGGGAGGTATGCCTGCTTCAATATTGTCGCTTCGTTCCTGGTGGGACTGGAAAAAGTCAGCACCCATTATCAGCGTGTTTACAATTTTTGAATTGTTCCCGATGATCGTGCGTACTCCGATTACGGAACGTTTAATTGAAGCACTTTCCAGGATACAGCCTTCCGAGATCATGGACTCTTCTATGGCAGTATTAACGATCTTGCTGGGCGGCAGAAAACGCTGCCGGGTGAAAACAGGAGCGGTGATATCAAAAAAACTAAAGTCAGGCGCGGGAAATTTAGTTAGCGCAATATTGGCTTCAAAAAATGAACGGATGGTTCCGATATCTTCCCAGTATCCCTGGAACAGGTAGGTCTGAATGCGATATTTGCCAATAGCATCAGGGATCAGCTGCTTGCCGAAGTCATGTTTTTCAGGGTCGCCGGTAAGCAGGTCAAAAAGTGCCTGGCGATTAAACACATAAATGCCCATTGAGGCAATAAAAGGTTTTTCACGGGCCTGTTCCGGATCTATACCAAACAGGGTGGTGTCAACCGCCATGCTGTCCAGTGCCTTTCCTTTGGGTTTCTCGTTGAACTCTAAAACCTGTCCGATATTATCTATTTTAATAAGGCCGAAATCCGATGCTTTTTCCCGGGTGACCGGCAGGACCGACAGAGTGATATCAGCACCGGATTTTCTATGATGCTCGATAAAAGGGCTATAGTCCATCTGATAGAGATGGTCGCCGGAAAGAATAATAAACTGATCGGCTTTTACGGATTTAAAAGCAGACAGATACTGACGGACAGCATCTGCCGTACCCTGAAACCAGTCAGCTCTCTCAGGCGTCAGCTGGGCGGCCAGGATTTCAACAAATCCCTGCTGGAACGGCGTAAAACTGTAAGTCTTATTCACGTGGCGGTTCAGGGATGCCGAGTTAAACTGGGTTAGAATGTAAATTCTATGGATGCCGGAGTTTATACTATTGCTGATGGGGATGTCAATTAAGCGGTATTTTCCGGCCAAAGGGACCGCAGGCTTGGCTCGCAGACGGGTCAGCGGCTGCAGGCGGGTGCCGCCGCCACCGCCCAGGATTATTGAGACCACATTATTCATAGGTTATCCTTTATTCATTCAAAGTAACAAAAATTGGTCTGCTGTATTTAACAATATTAATAGCATTTTGTTAAGAACAGGTAAAGGTTAGATAATTTTTTTGTGAATCGTAAAAAAAAGGTTAAAAAACTGGAGTTTCAGTAAACGTTGAGGCGGGAAAGCAGACAGGAGGGGAGGATTAACCCTAGAGCCGGTTCCAGGCCGATACCCCAAGTTTTTTTGTAAATTTCGGGGCACAGCTTTTTTGCACATTCCGGACATATGCTGTGGGTAAATTCTTTGTTAGAATGTTCCTGGATATAGCCTTCAATTTTATTCCAGTAGCCGTCGTCATCTCGAATCCTTTTACACAATGAGCAGAAGGGTAGCAGTCCCCGGAGGGGTTTTATCTGTTGCGCTGACTCTTTTAGCTCTGCAACAAGTATTTTTGTTTTCTACTACACTTTACTTCTTACTGTTCCGGGAGTGCCTTTTGAAATTTCTTTAATTGTTTTTTGTAGTACTTCATGTTTTCCGGATTTTTTTCGATTGCTTTTTGGATAGTAACCACAGCTTCTTTGTGTCTTCCATTAATATAATAACTTTCAGCCAGGGTGTCCAGTATGTGCGGTCTCGGGGCCAGTGCAGCCGCTGTTTCTGCAAACAGCAGCGCATCTTCCGGCTTTCTTATTCTTTCATCTTCTGCTGTGGCATACAGCCAGGCAAGGCTGTTGAGCGCCTCATGATTGTCAGGGGCAAGATGTATGACCGTAAGAAGAGATCTTCCCGCCTGGCCGTACTGCTTTTTTTCGTAAAAGATGTTTCCCAGTGCGAAATGAAGTGCCGGGTCCCCGGGATTTTTTGCGAGCTCTTTTTCAGTTATTTTCTGATACAGGTTAAGTTCTGATGTCTTTAAAACAGTTTTGTCCAGGGCAAAGAAAAGGGATGAAAAAAGAACCAGGAAAATAAAGTAACCGGCTTTAATCCGAGAGATCTTTTTATGGTGTTTTTTAACAATGCCTGGATTTTGTTCGCATTGTTCAAGAAACGCTGTGCGCTGGGCAATGCTGAAGTGGTGCCAGTTTGGGGTGGTCCTGCTGTGTGAACCTGCTATTGCGATCTTGTTTAAAGACCGTATGATACCGGTCGCATTCCCTTTTAACTGAAGTGCAAAGACATCTGCCTGCCTTTCAAAATTACGGGAGATAAAACCGAAGATGTATCTAAAATAAATAAATATAAATAACAGAAGAGCCGCAATGGAGATTGCCGGCAGTAAATTATTTGAGTTTTGACTGTTTGAAAAAATAATCTGAAAAAAGAAATCCCTTGAGAGAATAAAGGCATAAACAATTTTTAAAAAACCATATGAAAAAACAGTATAGCCGATGATAAAGAACAGGTAGAAAAACATGTGTCTGTTCTTTATATGGCCGATCTCATGGGCAAGGACGGACTCAAGTTCGTCAAGATCAAGTATCTTTAAAAGTTCGGGGCCCACAAGCAGATATCTGAAGCGTTTTATAAATCCCACGATCCCGGCTGTTATCATGGTGCCGTCAAACAGGTCCCACAGCACCATGTCAGTAAACCCCACCCCTGCTTTTTTTGAAAAGTTTTCCAGGTGCGTTCTTTCAGTGCTTTCGGGGATGGAAGGGCATTTCCAGATACGCACAAGGAGGTATGGGAAAAAAACGGCTATTGCTGCAAACAATAAAAAGAAGAGGGTAAAAGACACAATGGTGCTTGATTCAAAGTATGCGGTTATCTCCTTAGGTAAAAAAGACAGGATGTCGGCTATGAACGAAATAATAATCCAGGGAAATATGATTGAAAGATTGAGCCGGATGTTCGATTCAAGATAATTGTAAAAAAGAGGGCTTTTGCCATGCGAGCTCTTATCGCTTGGAAAAGAACAGTACCAGATGATGAAAAGAAAAAGAAACAGAGGGATTACTGCTCCGGCAAGACATAGCATGAGATTGCTTGCTTTTAAAAGAGAAAAACTTAAAAGATGTCCTTTCAAATTAAAAACAAAGACAAGCACGCTGTAAAAAAAGAGTGCGACCATTGTGTACCGGCTGATAAGAGTTGGGCGTGAGGCTTTTGAAAGGACTGAAAAAGACCGGTTTGATGGTTTTTCTGTGTCAGGCTGCTGAAATGCTTTTCTGCATAGAATAAAAAAGAGCAGATAGGAAACAATAAGTGCGAAAATAAGTTCAGTCACCGGGCCGGGTTCTCCTTTCGGGACTTCAAAAAAGGAGAACAGTGAAAGGGCTGCGATAAAAGTGAAGATATTTGTGTACATGTTTAAGCCGAAAGAAGAAGTTTGCCGGATCTATGGTGTCATGGATTTCGTGTTAATCACGGAATGATACCGAAACAAAGGTTGCATAAAAAGAGGAACAGTTTTTTTGCCGTCCCTCTTTTTGATGCTTTTAAAAACAGCTTTTTTTATTCTGAAAATCCGGAAAAGAACCGGGTGATGACAGATTTATCAAGTTTAACCACTGCTTCCAGTTCGCCTTCATCCAGCCAGACGCCGGAGCATTCGGTGCATTTATCGATCTTGATTCCTTTGTAATCGATTTCAACCAGCTGCATGCCGCACTTTGGACAGCGCATGTAATGAAGTTCCTTTAGACTGTTTCTTTCATCCTCGAGCATTTTTTGCTTGAAATCTTCTTCAACTTTCTTTGCTCTCTCAAATTCAAGGCGGATAAAATATTCTTCTTCGTTCTCATTCTTTTTCAGTGACATGCTTTGATTTCCTTTTCTGTTGTTCTGTGTTTATGCTTAAAATAAATCATCAGGAGTCTCTGTGTCTGAGCTTTTCCGTTGATGGTCTGTTTATTATAAAACATATTTTGAAACGGTTCTATAGTCTTTTTTTCGGTAGGGCAGATGATTGTCTTACCGGGCTTAGCATTGTTTTTCAGTTCCAGACTGTTTTTAGGTGTTGTTTGAGGATATTAAAATACTGTTTTTATTGAATTTATAAAGGAACATAAGTACCTTGAAAAAGGCCTCTTTCTGAATTTTTTCAATTCACCTGTTTGCGGGGTGTTCCCGGTTTTCCTTTTATCTTGCCAATTGACTGTTTCCTGTGATAAAAATTATTGTTTAAAGGTTTGGGAAAATCCTTTTAAAACAGGCGTTTATTGTTGAAAAATTGCTAAAAGAATGGAAGTGAATATGAGTATCACATATGATCCCCACGGAATTGAGGGGAAATGGCAGAAATACTGGGACGAAAATAAATCTTTTAAAGTTGGAGAGGACCCGTCCAAAGAAAAATACTATCTTCTTGAGATGTTTCCTTATCCTTCCGGCCGTATTCATATGGGCCACGTCAGAAATTATACCATCGGAGATGTATTTGCCCGTTTTAAAAGTATGCAGGGTTTTAATGTGATGCATCCCATGGGCTGGGATTCCTTTGGCATGCCTGCTGAAAATGCCGCGATCCAGAGTAATACCCATCCCGCAAAATGGACTTACAGTAACATTGATATGATGAAAATCCAGCTTAAAAGACTTGGCTTCAGTTATGACTGGGACAGGGAGTTTGCCACCTCAGATGTTGATTATTACAAGTGGGAACAGCAGCTTTTTCTTAAAATGTATGAAATGGGTCTTGCATACCGTAAGAAGTCATATGTCAACTGGTGTGAGACCTGCCAGACCGTGCTTGCCAACGAGCAGGTGGAAAACGGGCTCTGCTGGAGGTGTAAAGAGGAAGTGGCGCAAAAAGAGCTTAATCAGTGGTCCTTTCGGATCACAAATTATGCAGATGAACTGCTTGAATCACTGGACAGTCTCACCGGATGGCCGGAGCGTGTGGTGGCCATGCAGAGAAACTGGATAGGGAAAAGTTATGGCACAGAGATCGATTTTAAGATCAAGGGTCAAGAGGAGAAGATAAGGGTTTTTACCACAAGGCCGGATACCCTTTATGGCGCAACATTCATGAGCCTTGCTCCTGAAAATCCTTTTGCCGTCACACTATCAAAGGGAACAGCACAGGAAATACCGGTAAAACAGTTTATTGACCGGGTATTAAAAGAAGATAAAATCGTGCGCTCATCAGAAGATCTGGAAAAAGAAGGGGTGTTTACCGGAGCCTATTGTATCAATCCGGTGACCGGAACCAAAATGCCTGTTTACGTGGCAAATTTTGTGCTGATGGAATATGGTACCGGAGCCGTTATGGCCGTGCCTGCCCATGATCAGCGCGATTTTGAGTTTGCAGAAAAATACGGACTTGAAGTAAAGGTTGTTATCCAGCCTGAAGGAGAAGATCTTGATGCTTCAAAAATGACAGAGGCGTATGTTGATGAAGGCGTGCTGGTTCATTCAGATATTTTTAACGGGCAGAAAAACAGTGAGGTGAAAAACGGGATAACGGATTATCTCTCTGAAAAAGGTCTGGGCGAAAAAGCGGTTAACTTTCGTCTTAAGGACTGGGGTATTTCAAGACAGCGTTACTGGGGAGACCCGATTCCCTTTATTTACTGTGATTCCTGCGGAATGGTTCCTGTTCCTGAAAAAGATCTTCCTGTTCTGCTGCCTGAAAAGATATCTCTTCAGGTGCTCGGCCGGTCTCCATTGGCTGAATGTGACGATTTTGTTAACACGGCCTGTCCGGTCTGCGGGAAACCCGCAAAAAGAGAAACGGATACCATGGATACCTTTGTGGAGTCTTCCTGGTATTTTGCGCGCTATGCCTGTCCGGATACAGACAGTGCTCCTCTTGATAAGGACAAGGTCAGGTACTGGATGCCGGTTGATCAGTATATCGGCGGGATCGAACATGCGGTTCTTCATCTTTTGTACGCACGTTTTTTTACCAAGGTATTAAGGGATATGGGATTTATGAGTGTCGATGAGCCTTTTAAGAATCTTCTGACCCAGGGAATGGTCTGCATGGAAACCTATAAATGTGAAACATGCGGCTGGAAGTATCCTGAAGAGGTCGAAGGCGGTAAATGTCTTCAGTGCGGTAAAGAGATCCTGGTCGGTAGAACAGAGAAAATGTCAAAGTCGATAAAGAATGTGGTTGATCCTGAAAAACTGATTAAAAAATACGGGGCAGACACCGCAAGGATGTTCTGTCTTTTTGCTGCGCCGCCTGAAAAGGATCTGGAATGGAGTGACCAGGGGGTTGAGGGGTCTTTTAGATTTATCCAGAGAGTCTGGCGTATTATAACGGATAACCTGGAGCTGATTGAAAAGGCTGCTGAGGTTAACTGGGCGGAATTAAAAGACCGGGAAGTTTCTGAGCTGAGAAGAAAGACCCACCAGACGATTCAGAAGGTCAGTGAAGATATTGAAAAGAGATTTCACTTTAATACGGCAATAAGTGCTGTTATGGAGCTGGTAAACCAGCTTTACCCTTTTGATATGAAAAAGGATGATGACAAATACCGTGCCGCTGCTTTTAAAGAGGCTGTTCAGGCGGTGGTGCTTCTGCTTTCACCCATGGTTCCCCATATGTGTGAAGAGCTGTGGCAGATAATGGGAAATAAAGAAAGTATTGCAAAAGCGCCCTGGCCGGGGTTTGACCCGGATGCGGTTAAGACCGATGCGGTTGAGATCGTTATACAGGTGAATGGTAAACTCCGGGGTAAAATAAACACAGGCGTAAAAACCTCTAAAGAAGAGATCGAAAAAATGGCTCTGGCCTGTGAGCCGGTCAAGCCGTGGATCGAGGGAAAAGAGGTAAAGAAGGTTATTGTGGTTCCGGGTAAACTGGTAAGCATTGTGGTAAAATAATACTGCGAAAGGGGTCGAGGTTTCAAGGCTTCGAGGGTTCGAGTAAAAACCAAAGTTGACTAAAGTACTTAAAGTTCTTGAAGTAAGGAGATTGAAGCTATGAAAACATACAGAACAGCAGTCATAATTATTGTTTTATCTTTTTTACTTAACGGCTGCGGTTACCGTCTTGCAAGTTCTATAAATCCCATGCTGGATGATTATACTTCTATTGCGATTCCCTATTTTAAAAACAAGACCTTCGAAGCAGAGGCCGTGTCCATATTTACCCATGCTGTGGTGAACGAATTTGTTGAAAGCGGGAGGCTTAAAGTCTCGACCCTTGATAAGGCTGACCTTGTGCTCTATGGAACAATAAAAAAACTGAATGAAGAAACAGTTGCCTATAACAGTGATGATAAGGCTCTTGAATACCGGGTCAAGGTGACCCTTGAGCTCTCCCTTGAAGAAAAAGCCACCGGCAGGGTGCTGTGGAAGAGGAAAAGACTGACTCACGATGAAGAGTATCTTACCGGTGACCGGGTGAAAGTATCTGAAACGACAAAGAGAAAATCTCTTGTGCAGTTGGCTGAGGACCTGGCTGAAAGGGTTCACGACAGTATTATTCAGGGGTTTTAGATGGTTCCCGCAGATCTTAAAAAGGCTTTTGTAAAGGGTGATTTTTCGCCGGTCTACTATTTTTACGGAGAAAATACGTTTCTTATCGATAAAACTGTTGAACTTATTATCGCTTCTTTTTTCCCTTCTAAAGAACCGGGGATGGGTCTTGAGTATTTTGACGGACAGACGAATGATCCCTCGGAGATCATAAATTCTGTACGGACGCTTCCTTTCGGCGCTGAAAAAAAACTGGTGATCGTAAAAAGTGCAGCCTCTTTTAAGGCGGATCAGGCCGAAAAGTTCGGTTCATATTTTTCAAGTCCATCAAAAAGGTCATGCCTTGTTTTTGTCTCGGGTAAAATGGTGTTTAAGGGGAAACTTTTAACTGCCCTTAAAAAAGCCGGTCAGGTTGAAAAGTTTGAAAACCCGAAAAAAGGCAAAGATGTACAGGCCTTTATTTCTCAGGCGTTTGAAAGCAGGGGAAGAAAGCTTCCCAGGGATGCTCTGCAGTACATGGTTGATAATACCGGGAATGACCTGAGCGTTATCAATAAAGAGATTGAAAAGATCATTCTTTTCTGCGGAGATAAAAAGAGTATTGCCAAGACGGATATGGAATCGGTGCTTACTGCCGGGAACCGGGACATGATTTATAATCTGACAGATGAAGTGGTGAAGGGGGATGTCCAGCGTGCAGTATCGTTGTTGGGAACCCTGATTGACGGTGGTTTTCATCCTCTTGCCGTATTAAAAGCGATATCCAATAAGTTTAAGCGAATCAGTATTGTAAACTCCTGTTCCGGAAAAAATATTCCTATAGGCGATATGGGCCGCAAAATAGGCGTTCACAATGATTTTGCGCTTAAGCAGTTAATTACGCAGGCGCGCGGTTGGAGTTCCTGCGGTCTTGGTAAAGCCTTTGAAGAGATCTTTGCAACGGATTTCCGGCTGAAGTCCAGCCGGATTAACGGTAAGGTCATCATGGAGGAGCTGGTGTTCAGGCTTGTTTCGTTTCGCGGACAGTCTTAAGCCTGAACAGCAGTATTTGCTCTTTTGGTGAGTCTTGATATTTTCCTTGCAGCAGTGTTCTTCTTTAAAATTCCCTTGGTCTCTGTTTTTGAAATAATGGAAGTGACCTGTTTCAATTTTTCAGGAATACCTGCTGTTTCTTTGTCATCAATCGCTTTGAGCAGTGATTTGACCGCATTTCTCATTCTGGTTTTTACGGCTTTATTTTTTGCTTTTCGGATGAGGCTTTGACGGTGTCTTTTAATAGCTGATTTGTGTGTTGCCAAGTTTTGTTTCTCCTTTAGGGATTCATTTTTTCTTATTGATCAGAATTGAAAATGATAGCACTTTTAATGGTTTTGTCAAGAATTTATTGATTATGGATATTATTTATATAACGTTTATAACATCTTTTGGATGGATCGGCCTGATTAAGGGGGGAAAAGGTCTTAAAAGAGTTATTTTGCCTGAAAAAAGCAGGAAAGAAGTCGTTGCTAAGATCAAAAATTTTTATCCCTTGTCTGTGCCCGCAGAAGATAAATTTAAGAAGGAAATTAAAGATATTACAGCTTATTTTTCGGGAAAAAAGAAAAAAATTTCGTTTCCTCTTGATCTTTCCGGTTCAACAAGTTTTCAAAGAATGGTATGGTTTGAAACAGCGAAGATACCTTACGGAGAAAGCCGGACCTATAAGTTTATTGCGGAAAAGATCGGTAAAAATAATTCTTACCGGGCTGTTGGAAACGCGTTGGGGAAGAATCCTTTTCCGCTGGTGATCCCCTGCCACCGCGTTGTTAGAGAAGACGGGACGCCGGGAGGGTTTACTGCTTCCCAGGGGGTTGCGCTTAAGAAAAAGATGCTTGAGCTTGAAAGCACATGGCATAGCGCATGATTTAGACATTGTGAGTTCACATAGTGCAAACCCATAACAAAAAAATGCACTGGACCGGGCTACAGCGAGCCTTGATTGAAGACTTTCATTTTTTAATCATTTTCGTTCACAGGCCGCTTTCGCGATGCGTCGCCTGTCCTGTGATTATGACGTTATGACTCAGTAATCTAAAAGGAAAAAATGGAGAAAGAAAATTTCAAAATTCTATTTAGAGGTCCTGTGTATCCTGCAATAATAATCTCATACAAAAGGCTTTACTCCGCTTTTAACATTGAAGAATTAGCGATAGGTTGTATGTCTTCTAAACCCGTAAAAGGTAGTAGCACAATCAATGTTATTGATTCAACAGGTGAAGAATTTTGGTATACCCCTGAACATAATGCCATGTCGTTTGGTTTTTCACTAAAATGGACCAAGAAAAAAGTCATTGAATTGTTTAATAACAGCTCAAACGCCAAAAAGGCTAAATTAGAATATTCACTAAAATCACTGTCAAGTAAACGTTTGGCAAAAATAATAACCGATGTTTGCGAAGTGTTGAGGTCATAACGAATAAGGGTAGAGCATAGAGATGTTCATGCTTAAATGTACGTTATATTCTTAATCACCGGGTTTGTGTTTAATGCTAATTTAATTAAGTTCGATTTTACCGCCCCGCCAAGGCGGGATTTCCGCTTCGCTGCAACAAAGTGCTGCGCAGTCGCAAAGTACGCAAAGAAAAGCTTTTTGTTTTTAACTCAAGTTTTATGCTTTTAGATAACCTCTGTTGGAGCGAAGCGTAAATCTCGCTTTGTGTCTCAAGCGTAGCGAGTGGTGAAAATTGTTTTTTTACCCATGATTTGTTGAAGACCCAAACATTTAGACCGATGTAATTTTTAGGCGCTAAGAAGGAAAATTGGAGTGATTTATGCCGATTAACAGTAAAAAAACAGACAAATCCAGTCCAAAAAAACAAGACAAAGTCCCTTCAAAAATTTACCAGATAAAAGTGAGCCTCTGCGGAACGGAACCCTCTATCTGGCGCAGGCTTTTGATAGCCGGTGATACGAATCTTGGGCTGCTGCACGGAATATTTCAGATTTCAATGGGGTGGCTGAACAGTCATTTGCATCAGTTCATGGTTGAAAGAACCTTCTATGCTGATCCCGAAGCTGAGCTTGAAGATGTCCGAAACGAATTCAATACAACGCTTTCTAAAATTGCACCGGCTGAAAAAGATACATTCATGTACATGTATGACTTTGGTGATTCATGGGATCATTTGATCCAGGTTGAAAAAATCCTGACCGAACATAAGGATTTTGTTTTGCCTGCCGCATGTATTGGTGGAGAAGGGGCCTGTCCTCCTGAAGACTGCGGCGGGATACCCGGCTACTATGATTTTTGTGAAATAATGCAGAGTCCGGACAACGACGGGTATGATGAAATGTATGACTGGTTCGGCCGTCAGTATGATCCGGAACAGTTTGATGCAGACGAGGTCAATAAATATTTAAAAAAAATTAAATGGAAGAAACCAAACTGGATGCAGCTTGGGAAGGTATTGGCTGAGCGTGACGGAGTGGACTTTGATGAATTCTAAACATGAACTATAGGGGGGGGCAGGGCTATAACGTTTTTTTTAAAGTCCTAAAACCAAATTAATTAACAAACATGCAGTTTGAATTTTCTTCAAAGCTCTGTGAACTCCGTGAGAGAAAAGTGGAAAAACGCTGGATGATGAAGGGGGATCAAAGAAGGTAAATGTCAAACGTGTCCTTTTTTGTCTGACTCAAGTTGCTTTAGCAGGACGAGAATTAAGATTTAAGGATCTATTCGTGAGAAATATCACGATTTACGTCTCAATAACGTGATAAAAATCACGTTATTTGCTTGTATGGTTTGGTGGTTTTAAAGGTTCCCCTGTAAAGATAACATTTTTATTGCACAGTAACATGCAATATGTTAATATGCATAATATGTGTTAATATATTGAAATTACAATGGAAAATATAATAACAGGTCTTAAACAATATTTAAAAGAAACCCTTGGCTGCTCTGTCCAGCCTGTAAAATGGCAAAATACCGGCAAAATGCCATTTTATATGCAGGATTACTATGCCTTTTTTCAGGTTCGTTTATTTGACAGACTCTGTTTGTTAATGGTTGACCAGAGCCGCGAAGAACAGACCCCGGTTACCATAAACAAGAACCGGTTGAGGGTTCAGGAAATATGGGCTGACGAGGTAATCTATGTCCGGCCCCTGGTTTCTGCTTATAACCGCAAACGGCTGATTGAACATAAAGTTCCGTTTATTATTCCAGGAAATCAGATGTACTTACCCATGCTGGGTATTGATTTGAGAGAGTATTACAAAAAAGTACGCGGCAAAGCCGGTTTGTTTAGTCCTTCTACCCAGGTGGTGGTCCTGTATGAGCTTCTTCGTGGAATTGAACATTACTATACACCGTCCCGGTTGGCACAGGTTCTGGGTTATACGGTGATGACCCTGACCCGTGCTTTTGATGAACTTGAAGGGGTCGGGGTGGGAGAGGTTTCTATGGAAGGGCGGGAACGGATATTGCGCTTTAAAGAAAAAGGCCGAAAGCTTTGGGACATGAGCCGTGATTATTTGAGAAGTCCCGTGCAGAAACGGGTATGGGTCGAAAGACTGCCGGAGAAGCGGCAAACTGTTCAGGCTGGTTTTACGGCCCTTGACCACTATACCATGCTGTCTGCTACAAAACATCCGGTTTATGCTGTCAGTCAGGAAGACTGGAAAATCATGCAGCAGGACAGGGTTAAAGTTCTTCCAATAGCTGAGCCTTATGCCTGTGTGATTGAGGTCTGGCGGTATACTCCGCGCAGATTTGAAGAGAATAAGGTTGTTGATCGTCTGTCTTTGTACCTGAGCCTGCGGGAAAATACGGATGAGCGGGTGGAGGCTGCGCTTGAGGAAATGATCGGGGGTATGAATTGGTAAGGGGACTGGAACATTTTAAAAAATATTTTGAAGATTTCGCAGACCAGTATGTCCTGATCGGGGGCGTTGCCTGCAGTGTGGTCCTGGATGGTGCCGGTCTCGATTTCAGGGTCACTAAAGACCTTGATATTGTTTTATGCGTGGAAACACTAAATGATGATTTTGTATCTCAATTTTGGGACTATGTTAAATCAGGACGATATGAGACCAGACAGAAGAGCACCGGTAAAAAACTGTTTTACCGGTTTTATGATCCGAAGGATAAATCTTTTCCTGAGATGCTGGAGCTGTTTTCACGAAAACCAGATGCTCTGGATATTGGAGAAGACAGTCGTCTGACCCCGATTCCTGCTGGAGAAGAATTGTCCAGCTTATCCGCCATATTGCTGGATGATGATTATTATGCACTGGTTAGTCAGACCAAGACGGAAATAGACGGACTGCCGATTGTTCCGGAACATGCTCTGATACCGTTTAAAGCAAAGGCCTGGTTGAATTTGGTGGAACAGAGTGCTAGTGGTGAAAATGTTGATTCTGGAGATATTAAAAAACACAGAAATGATGTTTTCAGACTCTTTCGATTGCTTGCACCGGAATCATCCTTCTCTTTGCCGGACTCCATACAGAATGATTTGAAAACCTTTCTAAATAAGATGGTTGAAGAAGAGTTTCTTAACCTGAAAGATCTGGGTTACAAGACTATCGACCTTGAAACAATTCTTGGTACTTTAAAGAAAATATATCAAATCAATGATTGATTGTGCGTGACAGTCGATTTTTCTTTCTCTGTTACGGTAGTTTTGGTTTGGACGATTAGTTTATTAACTGATCTACTAAAGGAAGGAGCTCGAATGATGCTTTCTTTTAGTGTAATGTGCGGCGGAGCTTTCGCGCGGGGGCAGTTTTGCCTTTGCCATCGTATCGTTACAGGTCAAAATACCGTATTCATGAAGAATATCGCTCCACGGTTGAAAGCGTGAGGGGGTTCGATTCCCCCTCCCCGCATTTAAAATAAACTTTGATATAAAAATTAAATACTTATGGACGTTCTTCCTGTGCTTACTCGTGAACAGGTTAAAGCCCTGATTAAAGAGATGAAGCTGAGAGGTACAATTTATTCTGAAGGCCGTACAAGGGCCGGGCGCTGGTATCCGAAATGAGAGCTCGACTATTATTTTTCAGGGCCTTAAACCCCAATAAAAAACCCAAAAGGTTCTTTAAGAGTTTGTTTTGTGTTGTTTTTTTAGAGTTGATGTTTTAGGTTTTAAATAAATAAAACACAATAATAATTAACTTGGGCGGATTCAACTTAGATGGAAAAACGCTGGATGAAGTGGGGAGAAAAAAGAATAACTATAAAAGCGGGTTCGAATTCGTTTGCGTTTATAATAAAAAGTATGTTTATTTAATATGTCTTTACTTTGTGTACACGCAGAAAAAATAAGGGATAAATGAAAATGGATGGAAAATCATTGAATATTACACAAGAGAAGCTTGAAAAGCTTAAAGAAATCATTCCCGAAGCGTTTACGGAAAACAAAATTGACTGGGAAAAACTGAAAGCTTCTCTTGGAGATTATGTTGATTTTAAAAACGAACGCTATGTTTTGAACTGGGCCGGAAAATCCGATGCTTTCCGGGTTTTGCAGTCTCCCACCACAGCAACACTGGTTCCGGATAAAGATGAATCTGTTAGTTTTGATACGACCGAAAACGTTTTTATTGAAGGTGAGAACCTTGAGGTTTTAAAGGTGTTGCAAAAATCCTATTTCGGCAAAATCAAGATGATCTATATTGATCCGCCATACAACACGGGTAATGACACATTTATTTATCCTGATAAATTTTCAGAAACCAAAGAAGAATATTTAAGCCGGATTGGTGACAAAGACGAAACCGGTTTTATGACAAGAGAAGGGTTGTTTAGAAAAAACAGCAAAGACAGCGGTCACTATCACAGCAACTGGCTTTCCATGATGTATCCGAGACTGTTCCTTGCAAGAAATTTACTGCGGGATGATGGGGTGATTTTTGTTTCTATCGATGATAACGAAGCTCACAACCTTCGGATGCTTATGAATGAGATTTTTGGGGAAGAAAATTTTATTTCGGTATTAGTTTGGAAAAGAAGAGCATCCTCTGCTTTAGCCGACAATAATGTTTCTACAGATCATGAGTATGTTCTTTGCTTCCAAAAAGGATGTTTTTCTGGATATAGTGGTGAGGCAAAAGATTTTAAAAATTATAAAAACCCCGATAATGATCCTAGGGGTGATTGGGTTCTTGGTGATTTAACTGTTGGTATGACAGCTTCAATGCGACCGAATCAAGCATATGACCTAAAAGATCCAAAAACTGGTAAAATATATCCTTATAATCCTAATCGCGTATGGGCATACATACCTTCGTCAATGCAAAAATTAATTAGTGAAAATCGTATTTCTTTTCCTAAAGATATTTCAAAACGACCTATGTTAAAAAGATTTAAAAATGATCTCAAGAGTTCAAAAAACCCATTTTCCTCATTAATGAGTTCTGTAGGTCTAAACACAGAGGCAACAAAACAAATTCAGGATGTCATGGGTGGTAATCTTTTTGAGTACTCAAAACCATTATCTTTGAATAAAGCACTCATAGAACAGATTGCCGTTTCTAGAGACGATATCATTCTTGACTTTTTTGCTGGTTCTGCCACAACTGCTCACGCTGTCTTTGATCTTAATAAAAAATGTGGTGGCAACCGCAAATTCATCTGTGTTCAGCTTCCTGAAAAATGTGATGAAAAATCTGAAGCATTCAAAGCCGGATATAAAACCATTGCTGATATCGGTAAAGAGCGTATCCGTCGGGTGATAAAGAAAATTAGGGATGAGCAGAAGGGGAAACTGGAATTCGGCGGTGAGAAGCAGGATCTGGGCTTTAAGGTTTTTAAGCTGAGGGAATCCAATTTCAAGATCTGGCGGACAAAGATTGAAAATGAGGAACAGCTTTTAAATCAATTGAAGCTTCATCTGGAGCCTCTGGATGAAAACGCAAAGGTTGAAAATGTTCTTTATGAACTGTTAATAAAATCAGGTGTCTCGCTTACCGCTAAAATTGAAAATAAGAGCGGCTTTTATCTTGTTAATGACACTGAAATTGCTTTAATGCTTGAGAAAGTAGATAAGAAAATCATTAAGAAAGTTATTGATGCAAAACCTGAAAAGGTGATTACCATTGACCGGTTATTTAATAACAATGACCAGTTAAAAACCAATACCGCATTGCAGATGAAAGACGCGGGGATAGAGTTTAAGGTGGTGTAAATTTATGATTTTGTGTAAAGCAGAATATACATAAACTAGTTTGCGTAAAGTATTTAACCTGAAACTTTACGCAAATAGCGTTTCTATTGCCAGACTTTACGCAAAACTTGAAAACAGGGGTAATCTGTTTTGAAATTTCTTTTTAATCCTAATCAGCAGTTTCAGCAGGATGAGAGTTCCATTACCAGAGATTAAAGATAAAACCATAAATTATCGTTCAGAATAGATCAAGTAGCTACCTATGGACATCAATTCCTTTTCAAAAGAGATAGATCCTAAAATTAACAGTCGGGGGAAAGAATATTTTCAATGTGACGCTGTAAAGGACCTTGAACAAATCACATCTGTAAAATGGTCTGCCTGTGTTGAGGGGTCTGAAACGTATAGCGTTGATGTAATTATTAACAAAAATAAAATTATCGATTGGAGCTGTGACTGCCCTTATGACTGGGGGCCAATGTGCAAGCATGTTGCAGCTGTTCTTTACGCGATTCAGAAACAAAGTGAAACAGCACCCGCAAAAGTAAAAACATCCGGCAAGGCAAAAAAGAAGAAAAAAACCAAAGAAGAGCAGGTGAAGGATATTTTAGAAAAAACGGATTTTGCTCAGCTCAAAAATTTTGTACAGGAACATGTTTTGGATGACCGTAAATGTATGAACCGTTTTCTTTTCTTTTTTGCGGAAGAGATTGATGAAGACTCTGATACAAAATATAATAAAAGGCTAAAAAGTATTGTTCGAAGCGGAATGGACCGGGATGGTTTTATCAATTATCGAAACAGTTATGAAGTAACAGGCCCTATATTTGATTTGCTTGAAAAGGCGAAAACTTTCCGAATGGATGGGGATAATAATGAATGTGTTTCTATCTGCAAAGCGATTATAGAGGAAGTCTCCGTCATGCTTGGGCAGATGGATGACTCAAGCGGTGATGCGGGCTGTATTTTTGATGAGGCCTGTGAAATAGTCCGTAATGTTGGCCCGGTATTACTGCCAAAAGCAAAAGACAGGCTTTTTGATTTTCTTTACAGGGAATACGCCAAAGAAAAATATACCGGGTTTGGACTTGATTCTCAGCTGCTTGATATTCTGGTGAGAATCTCTGACAGCCCCAAAAAAAACAAATCCTGTTTGCTCCTTTTAGACAGTCAGATTTCTATTGCTATAAAAAGTGAAAGCAGTAGAGACTGGAGAATTGTCGACTTGCTAAAGAAAAAGATTGATTTACTGGAGCATCAGGGGTTCAAGAAAGAGGCAAGACTCATAATTGAAGGAAACATCCAATATTCTGAATTCAGACAGATTATTGTTGATGAGAAAATAAAGAAAAAGGATTATGCATCCGCCAAAAAACTTGTTGAAGAGGGTTTGGCCCTGGCCAAAAGTAAATCCTGGCATGGCGTCATTCGAGACTGGCATGAGTATATGCTTAAAATTGCGCAAAAAGAAAAAAGTAAGGCTGATATCAGAAAATGGTCGGAAACTCTTTTTGATTCTTCCCGTCATGATATGAAATATTACAGAGTGTTGAAAAAAACCTTCTCTGAGGGAGAATGGGGGGGGTATGTTGACAATATTATAAATAATTTAATAAATGATGTTACCGCTATTGCGAATATCTATGTGGAAGAAAAACGTTTTGAACGTTTATTAAATCTTTTAGAGGTGAACAGTAAACACCTTCATTTTACAGAGAAGTATGCTCACCATTTTCTGAAAAAAAATCCTGATGTGGTCCTGAAAATCTATAAAGAGGGTATAAATATACTGGCCCAATCGGTTGGCAGAAGAAACTACAAGGGGCTTGCAGGATATCTTAAGGAAATACAGAAAATTAAAGGTGGAAAAGAAGTTGTTTCCGGAATGGTTAAAGAATATAGGGAACATTATAAAAATCGTCCGGCTATGCTGGAAATATTAAGGAGGGGTTTTTAATAATATGAAACTCCTTTTTGATCCTAATCAGCAGTTTCAGCATGATGCGATAAACTCAACTGTGGGTATATTTGAAGGTCAGCCCTTGAATCAGGGGGATTTTAGCTTTTCAGTCAGCACAAAAAGGGATCTGTTTCAGGAAGGCGGTGTTGGAAACAGCCTTGAAATAGATGAAGAACAGGTCCTGAAAAATGTTCAGGAAATACAGAAAGCAAATGAGTTAGCTATCTCCAGTAAGCTGGATGGAATGAATTTTTCCATTGAAATGGAAACCGGCACCGGCAAAACCTATGTGTATCTCCGCACAGTTTACGAACTGAATAAAAAGTATGGTTTTAAAAAGTTTGTCATTGTAGTTCCCTCCATTGCTATCCGTGAAGGCGTATTGAAAAATCTTAAAATAACCTTTGACCATTTTCAGAATCTTTATGATAAGACACCGGTTAATTTTGAGGTGTATGATTCTAAACGTGTTTCCAGTTTAAGAAATTTTGCTGTCAACAATAACATTCAGATCCTTGTCATCAATATTGATTCCTTTGCCAAAGATGAAAACATCATTAATAAGCCCAATGACAAACTGACCGGGAAAAGACCGGTTGAGTTTATACAGGCGACTGCTCCCATTGTAATTGTGGATGAACCACAAAATATGGAGACGGACATAAGAAAGAAAGCAATTGGAAATCTGAACCCGCTTTGTACGCTCAGATATTCGGCAACGCACATTAATCGATATAATATGGTTTACAGCCTTGACCCGGTAAAAGCCTATGATCTGGGGCTTGTAAAACAGATTGAGGTAGACTCTATTGTTACGGAGAATGATTTTAATGAGGCCTACCTTTGTCTTGAAAAAGTAACTGCAACCAAAACCCGCACTTCTTCTAAAATAAAAATAGATGTTAATACGAAAGAGGGGGTTCAACGGAAATCTGTGACCGCTAAGGTTGGTGATGATTTGTACGATTTATCCAATAAAAGAGAGATTTATAAAAACGGCTATATTATTAACGGTATTGATGTTTCTGAAAATTTAATTGAGCTTTCAAACGGTGAAACCGTTTTTACCGGGGATACCTTCGGCGGGCTTTCTGATGAAATCATGAAAGTTCAGGTACGTAAAACAATTGAAGAGCATTTTTTGAAAGAAAGAAAGTTGAAAAGCAAAGGCATAAAAATTCTTTCTCTTTTCTTTATTGACCGGGTGTCCAATTACCGTGATTATGATTCGGACGGTGTTCCAATTAAAGGTAAATTCGCCAAATGGTTTGAAGAAACATATAAGGATGTATCTTCCAAATCAGCGTACAAGGGGCTAATTCCATTTGAAGCGGAAGAAGTCCACAACGGGTATTTTTCTGCTGATAAAAAAGGCAAATGGAAAGATACAAAAGGAAATACCCTGGCTGATGATGATACTTTTAAGCTGATAATGGAAAAAAAAGAACAGCTTTTAGATTCTGAAGAACCACTGAGATTTATTTTTAGCCATTCTGCATTGCGTGAAGGCTGGGATAACCCCAATGTTTTTCAGATTTGCACATTAAATGAAACAAAATCGGAACTCAAAAAAAGGCAGGAAATAGGCAGAGGATTAAGGCTTTCAGTGAATCAGGAAGGAATACGGATACAGGACACCAATATTAACCGGTTAACGGTGATTGCTAATGAATCTTATGAGGATTTTGCCAGACAGCTGCAAACAGAAATTGAAGATGACTGCGGGGTGTCTTTTAAAGGAAGGATTAAAAATAAGCAGAAAAGAAAAACAGTCAACTACCGGAAAGGATTTGAACTGGATGATAAATTCAGGGATATCTGGGATAAAATAAAACATCAAACCACTTACCGGGTGGAATATGATACGGGTGAACTTGTTGAGAAAGCTGCAAAAGCTGTTACCCAAATGCCAACGACTAAAAAAGCGGTTATAAAAACAACAAAGACCGCTCTTGAATTTGAGAAGACTGGTATTGTCATGCAGACAAAAGCGTCTTATACGACATCTCTTGACGGGATGTTTTTAATACCCGACATTCTGTCTTATATACAGGAAAGAACTGAACTTACACGCAATACGATTAATGATATTTTAAAAAAATCAAAAAGAATCAGTGAAGCATTAATCAATCCGCAGCTGTTTCTGGACAATACCGTTGTTGCAATAAAAGATGTTCTGATGGATTTGATGATTGAGGGTATCAAATACGAAAAAATCGGTTCAAAAGAATATGAAATGAGACTGTTTGAGGATTATGAAATACATGTAAATGATCTGACCTTTAAGATAAATAGGAAAGACAAAACCATTTATAACAATCTGGTTCCCCTTGATTCCAATATCGAATATGATTTTGCCAGGGAGTGTGAAAGCAGAGATGATATTGAATTTTATTTTAAACTTCCGTTCTGGTTTAAGATCAAGACGCCAATAGGTAATTATAACCCTGACTGGGCTTTGATAAAGAAGAATGAAAAAACGGTTTATTTTGTTGCCGAAACAAAGTCGGAAGGCCAGGAATTAAGGGTAAGTGAGAAAAGAAAGATAAAATGCGGATACGCGCATTTTAATGAGTTTAAAGATGTGAAGTACAGGCAGGTTTCAACGGTGGGAGAGTTGGAGTAAGGTTTAACTTCATTGTTTATTTCTGCCCCCGCAATTTCCATAAGAATTCTTAAAAATTACCAAAATCCCTAAAAACAGACTAAAAAACGATGGTTAAATG
>CAYLYF010000072.1:0-20776 GCA_964387595.1 uncultured Thermodesulfobacteriota bacterium
CGTGAATGGGGATGACTGCCAGCAGGGCGGGCAGCCCTGTTACGGAATATACAAATGCAGCCATTACTCCCAGCGCAACCATGTTTCCCAGGTCACGAAACGGCGGGGCATCAGAAAAGTTCATGGTCAAAAATCCAATCGCTGTTGTTGCGCTGGTAAAAAAAACAGGCTTCAGATTGACTCTTAAAGATTCTGCAATAGCCTCGTGCCTGGTCATGCCATGGCGCATCTCATAAAATACAGTTGCCAGTATATGTACACTGTCCGCTACAGCCAGCAAAAGAATGATGGTCGGCGCACTGGTTGACGCAGGATTTAATGATATGCCTAACCAGCCTGCCATACCCATGCCGGTTATCATGGAAATTACAATAACAACAAGCGTTGAAAAAATGCCCACAAAAGACCGCAGCATACAGCCGATGATGATTAATATTGCGGCCAGCATAGCCGGAACCAGGGTCTGGATATCATCTATCGCGGCTTCTCCAAAAGCATTGTCAAACATGACGGCCCCGGTAAGGTAAGTCTCTATATCCGGGTGTTTTTTATGAAAATCTTTTTCCAGCATCCGTGCAAACTTCGCGATTTCAGGTGCTTCGTCCATTGATTTTCCAGGCAGCAGAATGTTTACGTTCACACCGGTTACATGTCCGGAAGGGGAGACCAGGTTGTTTACCAGAGAAGGCTCGGTGGTTGCGATCTGTTTTATCCTGGAGATGTCGCGGTCTGATAAAAGAGCTGCATTCAGGACCAGGTCTTCCACCACAAGTTCGTCCTCTTCCGCACGGGTGTGCTGAAAGTTTGTTATTGAGTCGACACGGCTGGAATAGGGCATGGTCCAAAGCGTTTCGGTGAGTTCTTCCACCGCCGCAAGGGTTTTTTTTGTGAAGACGTTACCGTCTTTGGGGGAAAGGATGAAAACGACATTGTCTATTCTGCTGTAAGTATTTTCAAGGGCTTCAAGTGCCTGCAGCTGGGGGTTTTCCCTGCTGAAAAATATTCGCGAATCATTATTGAGTTCCAGCAGACGGCCTCCGGCAGCGGAGATCAAAGTTAGAAGCAGTGCCGAGACAATTAACCACCACCGTTTATGAACCACCCATTTACCAAATAATATTTCAAATTCCCGCATAATTATCTCTTGCTATCTTTTTTTAATGTTAATTTCTGTGAATATTGGTGTTTTCTAGCCTTATGTATTTTAAAACCTTCGAGAGTTAGGTTAGAGCCTTTTTATAACGTGTATGTTAATTCATTAAACCGTTCAAACTATTGATACAGTCGCCTTGGGGCTATCTTAAAAAAGAAACTGCTCCAGGTGATTTCAACCTATGGGATTTTATTTGACTGATCTTCTTAAGGGCTGTTAATAAGAATATAATATTATGTGAAATATGAAAAGGGGATATTTCTTAGGCTGTTTAAATGATATTATTTATAAGATTAAACCATGGCTTTTAGCCTTGTGATTTTTTGTTTAAAAAGGTTTCGAGGGGGCCAGGATTCCAGGGTTCGAGTGAAACCCAGATCCTTCGATACTGATCTCAAATGAAGCATTTTTTGACGCATGATAAAGGTGTGATATTTCCGAATCCTTCGTACTCCTTCATGCCACAGGTGATCTTTTGGGAAATAAAAAACCCGGCTTCTAATTGAAACCGGGTTTTTTCAGGTATTCTTAATATTAATAGGTTTTCTGAAGATAGCTGATAGTGAACATTTTTTCACTCAAAGGCAGGCTGACTTTAGGCGCACGGATTCTTTCCTGGTCTGAAAGGCCGGAATGTGTTCTCTGAAAATCATTGAAGACGGTGCCCATAATGGACGGTTTCATGGAACCTGTCTCTGTTTTAATCGGGCGGGTAAAGTTCCCAAAGCACTTCCAGAACCGGCCCTTTTCATCATAGATGTCTTCCCACATGATGTAGTATGTTTCCGGATCCAGATACATGACTCTCTTGGAATAAATATAGTTCGGATCTTTGTTTACGGAGTCTATCACAAACAGATTGCAGCGCTCAAATTTATGTCCGTTAAGCATTCCCTGGCCGCCAGTACGGGTGGTTCCCACCAGGCTTTCATTCCTGCTGCAGAGCAGGTCTTTTTTACCTTTAAATGTATAGCTGTTCCGGGAGAGCTGGCCGTCCCAGAGATATTCATCATCATAGATCAGGTCTGATCCGTCAATGGAGTCAGTTCTCTGATTGGTTGAAAGACGTCTTATTCTTCTAAACTGGTTATACCAGAGATAGGTGACGTCTTCTTTTGTCTGGTCGATGGGTCTTAAGGTATACATGCGTGTATTAAGGAACTCAGCAGGTAGAAACATGGTCATGAAAAAACCGCGGCGGAATTCTTTTTTGTTTTGTTTTGCAGGCAGTGCGGGTTTGGGGTCAATCTCTGTACGGTTAATAAAGTAAAATTCCCAGTACTCCTGGTCGGCCATACGTTCCGTGCGGGTTTTGGGGTTAATATTGGGTGAATATTTTCTATAGTTATAGGTATCTCCATGGTTGTTCAGTTCAAAATTCCACATCATCTCAAGAGCGGTTTTTGGCTCTAAAAATGGTCTTCCGGCAATTTCAGCTATGTTTGTTATGAGGCCGTTCGCGTCTACCTTGACCTGAGAATTATATTTTTCAGTGGCCTCGATAAACCCTTTGGACTCTGATACGGTTCTGTACGGAACAATTGTAAAATAAAACCCTTCAGGCGGGGCGCCCCATTTTTGCGGTTCTTTGTAAACCCCAAGGTAGGATTCAGGAAGATACTGACCGATCTGGTCAACATTTGACTGGTCTATCTTTTTACCGACCCAGGTTTTTTCCCAGGCCCTGACTTTGGCCAGCTCTTCAGCCGTGTAGGCCGTACCCATCTTTACTTCGGCTGCCATAACGAAAACCGGCACCATTAGAAAGGCAAGCACAACTGTACTTATCATCAGTTTTGTTTTAAGTTTACTTACCATCATTTAATAACCCCCTTTTACAAATTTTATTATTTGATTCTCATTAGAATTCATAGCTTAATCTTAATATTACTGCGTCTTTTTTGTCATAGTTGGTGTAAATTGCGTCATGAGGCTGTCTGGCATAGATCTTAATACCGACTGTCGCTCTCAAGCCGCCGTTTAGGACTTTTTGCGGGAAGTAATAGACGATTGTAGGGACATGCATTTGACCGCCGGATTTCAGATAATAACTTGAGATATGGACAAAGGCAAATGCAGAATTGAACAATTCAACCTTACACCAGAATGAAAAACCGTCGGATACGCTGTCGCGCTGTTTATGATATCTGTCATTGAGTACCAGATTGCGTTCATGCTGGAAGACTTTTTCAGCAAAGTAGGTAAGGGTCCAGTCAACTTTCTTTGTGGTCCCAAGCAGTTTATTTATAAAATCAGGCAAGCGGAACCTGTCGCCGCACTTGATTGAGAAACCAAAAATATCTTTCCTTGTCCATCCGTCGATATCACTGGTTGAACCGGTGGGTGATTCATTAAGCGGCGCACTGAATTCATAGAACCATTCAAGGTCCCAGGTGGTATGATGCAGCCATGCCCACTCTGTCATCACGGTACCGCCGATGGTGGTAAAGCGTTTATACTTGAAATATTTATCCGCGTTGGAGAAACTCGGGTCTTTATAATTTCCGGTAATTGACCCTAATATCCCTGCACTTACATACCTCAAAGCATACTCACCAATTGTGTACGGATTTGCAAGAGGAAAGTCCTGCAGCCTGTTCCAGACCAGCAGTGTCCAGTTAAAGTTACCGGTTTGTCCCATGATCCGGCCGCCGAAGGCATAGGTCTCATCAAAGTCCCAGGACGGAGCCGCTCTCCTGGCGCCTTCAAGACTGAAGTTTCCAAAACCTCTTTCTTTACCGGGGACAAATGCTGCGTCTTTGGCATAAGGATCCCCCCAGTGGGTGCCGGTATAGCCGAAGTAGTCACCGACCTTATGGTCACCGGGATTAAAGATCACTTCAAATAATAAATTTCCGGGAAGGTTTGACTGATAGAATGCCCGGATCATCCAGATCCCCTGCTTTACCTCTTCCCAGGTATCCACGCCGGGCACACCGTGGGTAAGCTTTAGGGGGTTAACGACATCTGCGACCCGGCCGATATCATTCTGACCCCAGATGACGATCTGCTTTCCGACTTTTACCTGCCAGGGGCCTTTCTGGATATCAATATAGCACTCGGTCAGCATGTCGAGTTCAAAATCTCGCGGCTGGATATATCTTTTTCGGTGCCAGGGAGCAATTGAATCATGGATCCTGCTGTCAAATAAGGGCGCTTTTTCTACCCAGTACCGGAGTCCTGTGAAAAATCTGACGTTCCAGCCGAAGGGGTCTTCCTGGATATTATAGAGAGTTTCTAGATACATGGAGGTCTGGGCGAAATCCACTTTGGATTTTTTGTTGTAGCTGTTTCTGTCAAACTCAGAAGTTTTTATGTAAACAGTCTCTTTTATAAAACCGCTGATTTCCAGTTTACCGTCAAACAGTTCATAGACTGCGCTGGCATTCTGTACTGAACATACCGTCATTATGATTGAAAATGACAGTACGGCCAGACCTCTCAGGAAATTTTTCTTCATACCCCCTCCTTTAAATGGTTATTTTAAAATATAATTTAAATGTAAATTATTTGTAAAATATTTTGAAAAATTAACATATGGCCTGGTGAAAATCAAGGTAAATCGTTGCTGAATTGAAAATATGTTTGGCTGAAATATAGCGTTTTGAATATGTTTGATAAAATCTGGTAATAATTCAGAGTGTTTCATGCCAAACAAAAAACCCCTTATAAAAAGGGGGGTTTTTTGTTTGCAGGATATTAAAATACTTTTATTTTTTACCCACTACAAATTTTGGTTTAACCAGTGATATTGCGGCAGGGATGATCAGCAGTGCGCCGAACATATTAAGTAAAAGAATAATCGCCAGGAGAAGGCCCATCATGGCCTGGAACATCATTTTTGAGATAAACCAGAACACGATCCCGCAAACCAGCGTTGTCGCGACATAAACGATCGCTTTTCCGGTTGTCCCAAGAGCTGTCGTGATCGCATCGTCTAGATTTCCGTGGAGCTTATATTCTTCTATAATGCGGCTCACCAGATAAATTCCGTAGTCAACACCCAGTCCTATTCCCACGGAGGAAACAGGAAGCGTGGCGGTTGTAAGCGCAAGGTAGGGCTTACTGAAAGCAAGAAAGGTAAATGCCAGTACATTTGCCACGATCAGCGGAGCGGTTATGATGATACCGGCAAAAAGTGATTTAAAGATAATGGCACAGAGTATGAGTACTGTTAAAATCGCAAGAACAAATGTCCAGATCTGGTAGAGCTGAAGTGCTTCATTTATTCCGGCCTGGACGCCAACGGCACCGCCTGCAAGCCTGTAGTGAACTACCGGCATGTCTTCAACCGGTGGTTTTTCAGGTATGGGTTTTCTCTGTTCTCTGAAAAAACCGTCTATCCAGTAAACGAATTTATCAAAACCTTCGCGTTTGACATCGGTTGATCTTTTTCCGAATGGTGATTTGTGCCTGATGTAATCATGGATCCTGTCCATGACGATCTGGATGGTTTCAGTTGTCTTGTCACGGCAGTATACGATCAGATTAATTGTTTTTTCATCGTTATCGATAAATTTATCCATGGTACCGGGAGGAGACGAGAACACGATGTGCTTATAAAGCATTTTAAGTTCGCTGTCGACGGTGGGCATGAACTCCTGATTGGGGTCATTATCCCGCATGCCCCTGTTTCGTCCCGGGATCTGTCCCAGACACGACAGCACAAACATAACGCGCATTCCCGGGGTTTGCTGCAGGTACCGGGAAAATTCCACCGCATCGCGCATGATCGCTGAATTGAGCCCTATGGACTGTGCTTCTTCTCCCTGTATGATCACAAGCAGCGGATTTAAAAGCGGCATGCCAAAGGTGATCCGGAATGAATCCACATTGTACCTGTGCCACGGCCAGAGGACCTCTGACCCGGGTATGGCATTTCCGATCTGGATGTCATTTGCATAGAAACTTCCCCATACCAGCATAATCAGTGATATCCCGAGTACCGGATATTTACCCCATGAACAAACCCACCGGCCGGTTGCTTTAAGTGTTTTGTCCAGTATGCCGGATCCCTCTTTGGCCGTTTTTAAAGGCATGTAGGAAATCATGATTGGAACCAGTATCATTGCGATAATGACGGTTGCAAAGGCCCAGAAAGAACAGGAAAGACATATTTTCTGTAAGATGGGGATCGGTACGAGCGCGATAATTATTATTCCTGAAGCATCGGTTATGATTCCGGCAAAACCCGGTACGAACAGATGCTCAATAACAGCTTTACAGGCTTTTTTATTGTCTCCAAGGAGAAGTGCCTCTTCTTTGTAGCGTTTTACGACCTGTACGGAATGGGATGCCGCCATGGCAGATATCAGGAACGGGAACACCAGCACCAGTGGGTCCAGGTTGTAACCCAGGAGGCTTAAAAAACCCAGCCCCCATACGGCGCTGACCGCTGCTGCGATCACCGGCAGGAGCATACCCCGTTTTGACCGGAAATAAAGAAGGAACATGATAAGCATTGCGGCTATGGTTAGTGCAAGTATTTTAAGAATATCTTTGACGTAGCTGTCGACATAACCCAGGTGCATGGGTTCGCCGGCAATTGCGACGATGATGTTATCGTTTTCATATTTTTTCCGGAGAGTTTTGAATTCCTTGTAGGATATCTTGTAATCGATCTGTTCTTCGAAAAAGTCCACCATGATGAGCGTTTTTTTAGTGGAAAAATCAACCAGCAGGGGATAGCATACCGGGCTTGCAAATATTTTAAGACGAAGCGCATCCAGTTCTTCCTGTGTTTCCGGCAGATTGGGAAACATCATGTAGGGAAATTCCATACCGGATGCGGTTACTTTTATTTCCCTGGCCCTGCGTGAATACAGGGAGAATATCTTGTTTCTGTCTACTGCATGAAAATCAAGCAGATCTTCTGATATGTTTTTGACGGTCTCCAGTGTTTCAAAATTAAAGACATTCTCATATTTTCCGCCGTCTTCTTTGTCCCTCATCTGGAGCATGATAAGGACCTGGTTTGCCCCGCCGAATTTATCCCGGATCTCATTGTGAAGATTTACGTACTCATGGTTTTTTGGCAGGAGGTCATTAAAAATTGTTTTTATTTCGAGTTTAAAAACGGCCTGGTACAGGAAAAAGAGCGTGATGAGTATGATCCCGATGAGGAAGAGCAGCCTTTTTTCGATTACGATGTCTGCGAAACGTTTCATGATTATTTATTAACTCCCATTTTTATAATTATAAAAATTTTAATAAGCGTATCCGTTATTCTGTTCCACCGCCGAACTCAAGTGCTTTCGGCATCTCAAAAAAGTCCATATCGTAGGAAAGTCCGGATCTAAACTCCCATGTTTTTCCGCTGTCTTTTGTCCGGATGACTGTTCCTGCCTGACCAACGACCCATCCCTTGTCCGGGCTGCTGAAATATACATCTCTGAACCAGAATTTGGTTTTAATCGTTTCTTCCTCGATCACCCATGTTTTCCCGTTATCCCCGGATTTCATATAATTTCCCATATCGCCCACTGCCCAGCCCGCATTATCTTTAAACGCCATGGAGTAAAGGGCGAGTTCACTGTTAGTCGGTATCTGGTTCCATGTTTTTCCAAGATCCGAGGTGTGCATGATGGCGCTTTCCATTCCGCAGGCAAATACATTGTTTTTGTCTTTAACAGCTATACAGAAAAGTCCCGGAGGCTGATTGTCGTAATATTCTTCAAGGGTTTTCCTGTAAAATGCGGCGGGAAGCTGGATAGTCCATGTTTTTCCGCCGTCATTTGTGTGCATGATGGTTCCCTGTTCTCCAACGGCAAAGCCGATATTTTCATCATAAAAAGCAACATTATTGAGGGTTTTGTCCATTTCCTCACCCTGGATGTTCCATGTTTTTCCGCCGTCATTTGTATGGATGATTGTTCCCCATTCACCAACAGCCCAGCCCAGGTCTTTGTTCAGGAAGAATATTCCGAAAAGATGTTTTTCCGTTTCAGTGTTCTGCCGGGTCCAGGTCCTGCCGCTGTCTGACGTGTGAATAACCGTTCCGTAGGTGCCTACGAGCCAGCCTGATTTGTTATCCAGGAAAATACCGTCGCACAGAATTCCTTTTGATACGGTTGATTGCTGCTCTTCCCAGTTCTCGCCGCCGTCGGCAGAGTGATATACCATTCCGTAATTTCCGCAGATCCAGATGTTGTTGTCATCCGGAGCCATCACACCGTGTACATTTTCCGGGGTAATCATTTTGATATCTATCTTCTTGGTGGCTTCTTTGCTTTTTGAGCATCCGATGCCCATGGATATAAGCGCTGAGAGGGTGAGGATAAGAGCGGATTTGCATAGTACTTTAGTCATCTGTTTAACTCCTTAGTTTTGGTGAAGAGATGCCCGGTTAAGGCATTAATATAACAGCTGCTGATGTCTTTCAAATAAAAAAAAACGGGCGGGTTGCCCATTGTTCGTTCATAGAAATATCTTGACAATCAAGCATCATTAGACTATCTATTAAACTTTATATATCGTTTCAAGTCAAGAAAAAATTACATTTTCTTAACACCTTCACCACAAATAAGTTACTATAATAACTTACAATATTTAAAATATAATAGGGATCCGAATCAGGAGGAAAAAAGTGAAAAATGTATATGATCTAATCGTGGTTGGAGCTGGACCGGCAGGGCTTGTAGCTGCAAAAACGGCTGCGGAAAATGGCCTTGCTGTGGCTCTTATTGAACGGAAAGAATCAATCCATGAAGTATTGAGAATGTGCGGACAGATGATCGTTTCTCTTTCAGGCCGTTACATGGGTGAAAGAGTTGTCCATAATGAAAAAGCAGGTCTGCTCTGTTTCCCGCATAATGGGTTTAACCTTAAGTATGACGGTCCTACCCGGGACTTCTTTTCATGGCACATTTATTCTCCAAATGAAGAGACCATTGTATTTGGTGATTATGATGCGAATGAAGCTAAAGGGAAAGAAGGCAGAGCCAGTGCTGTTTATGATAAAAGCTGGCTGCTAAGAAGTCTTGTTGATGAGTGTAAACGTATAGGGGTTGATATTTTTGCCGGTGAGAACGTGATCGATGTGAGAACGGACAGTGAAGGCGTTGAGGTTCAGACCGCGAGCGGTAAGCATTTTAAAGGTGTTTTCGCAATTGCGGCAGACGGCCGTCAGTCAAGAGTTGCCCGTGCCCTGGGAATGAACAAAGACCGCGGTTTTTACGGTTCAGTAACTTCTGTGGGCTATGAGATGACCAACCTTAACCTTCCGCAGCCCAATGCCCTTCATCAGCCTCTGGTTGCAAGCGGTGATCCTCCCATGATGGGATTTGTCATTCCCCGTGCCTGGGACCATGAAGGTGATCAGGTGTGGCTGGTGATGATAACAAATGTAGATCCGGATGCTGACCACGAGTCGCTTCTTGATGGTCTGATTAAAGACAGCAGGTATGCCTCCTGGTTTAAAGGCGGGAATATCGTACGCAAGTGCGGATGCTCAGGAAATATGTATTCACCGATCATTGATCCTTTTAAAGACAATGTACTGTTTGCCGGTGACGCAGGCTGGTGCCAGGAAGCTGAGATGACAGGCGCTGCCATGTGCGGTGCGCAGGCCGGAAGTGCGGTTGTTGAAGCCATGCTTGAAGGACAATACAATAAAGCGGGTGTGCAGTCATATCTTGACTGGTGGCAGGATGCTCATATTTCAAAACTTGATCATAATGTTTTCTTAAAGAACCTGTATATGCCGGTTCTTTGCAATGACAAAGAGATTGACTTTATTTTCAGTAAGATAGAGGAAACCCTTCCCACGGTGCTTGATCCTTATGAAGTTCCTGCGAACATGGGTAAGGCCATGGCAAAGATCATTCCGTTGATTCAGAAGGAAAGGCCTGAACTTTTGAAGAAACTTTCAGGGTTTAACGATCTTCCTCCTGAAGTGGTATTGAACAAGACCATTCGGGCAGGATTTGACTGCCGTTTTACAACATAAAGATTTTAGATTTGTGCCATTTATAAAGGCGTTCGTCCAGTATAAACGGACGAACGCTTTTTTGCTTGATATGTAATATTAAAATTTAAGAGGAGGGACTGGACGGATGAGAAAAAATATAATTAAAAAAATGCTGTTGCTTTTGTTCGTTGTCATGCTGTTGCCTGTTTCTTCAGCGCAGGCAGAAGGCAAAAAAGGCTTACTGGTCTATGCTTCTGTATACGGGTCAACCATTGAGACGGCGTACTGGATAAAAGCAATCATCGGTCATGAAAATCTTCTTGATGTAAAGTCTTTGGATCAGGTGATTACCATTGATCCTTATGACTATGTCATTATCGGAAGTCTGACTCGGAATGAAGGGCCGGTGAAAGGAATATACGAATTCATTGATGCCAACCGGGCAAAGCTCGCGACAAAAGAGGTTGCATATTATCTGACCTGCGGTGACAGCGATGAAACCATGGTCCTTAAGATCCCGGGAAAAGATGCGCATTTAATCGGCGGCAGAAACTATCTTATGGAACCCATCAAAAAATATCCTGAGATCAAGCCGGTTGCAATAGGCGGATTCGGCGGCAGGCAGGTGATGCCTACACTCGGGATGAAAGATGAAATTCAGATCTGGCTGGTAGGAAAGCTCGCAAAAGAAGGCGCAGCCTGGGAAGGTCTTGATATCTGGGAATCTCTGGTTGTGGGGCGTGTTGAAGCTTTTGCCAATGAAGTCAGAACCAAGATCCTGGGAATCGGCCCAAGAGAAAACATTGAGGAGCTCAGAGGTTACTGGACATCGCTTCAGCCGGCATCCCTTAAAGATCCTTCAAAGGTCAAATTTAAACCCAAACCCGCTTTTGAACATCACAGTACCGAGAAGATCTATTTTGCCAGAAGCCGTGCAAGGGCAGACCTGGTGCTGGGTGACACACTTTTAAAACAGTGGGCCAAAGATAATGGCGTAGATTTAAAAGAACAGGTTAAGAACAGCTTTAATATTTATTATCACGCAACCAAGAGTTACGGCGGGGACCCGATTACCACCCATATTGTTATCGCGACCTTTCCGGATGAGCCGGGTAATCTACAGATCGCTTTCCGCTGCTGGGATAAACCGGATGTGAGAAAAGGTGTGGAAGCTGATATCACAAAAGCAGAAGAGCTTCTCTGGGCTGACGGAAGAAAGATCGATTAAGAGCAGGGTTGAACGCATTTAACTTTTTAGAGAGGTGAAATATGTTTTTAACCTTTATTAAAGGTTTTTTAATTGTTGTCGTATGTATTGTCATTCTGGCTGTGCTGGTAGCGCTGTATTTAAAAAAAGAGGGTGACAGAGAGTACGCAAAATATGATGCCTATACCAAAGAGGTACTGGCCGGTTATGAAAACCTGAAGCCTTTTGAGGTGAAGCCGGAGTATAAAAAACTTCATCCCGGAAAGTTTCCGTTTATGAAGCTTTTTAAGATGGTGGTCACCAGTGAAGAAGGTTCCCGGCTTAAACGGGTCAACTCTATTGATGCCACCATGCTTCTGTTTATGCGCATGTATACCTTTCTGATCCGCCCCGATTATAAATATAACCTGCCGGTTCTATCTGTTGATTTTATTTTCATCGGTAAAAAAAGAGTTTATGTCCTGGAGATTATTGATCCCGCCAAGATAGAAGATGAGAATAAGAATAAATATTATGAGATCATGAAAAGCAGAGTACCGGAGATTAATGAGCTTGAAAAGGGACCTGAAAGAGACTGGTACAAGGATTATATTATGGATTTTAGCATCCATGCCAAGGCGGATAATTCAAAAGATGATCTGATGTTTGATATCTACAAGACATATCTGAAGGCGTATCTTGAAATGGCAAAGAATGCGGAAGAACTGACACCTGAGATGAGCGAAAAGGTCAGACAGGGGCTGAATGAATATGTGACCACCCTGCTTTCCAAGGGCGGGCCTGCGGTAGAGGTGTTTGAGAAGATGCTGGGGAAAGAAGGGCAGGAGGAGTATGTACGGACGGTCATGTTCGGACTTGAGTAGGATTCTTTTAATTTAATAATTTAAAAGCCGGTCATTTAAAATAGCCGGCTTTTTTTGTAATATCATCCCGCACAAGATGCGGATTCCATGTCAGATTTTCGGGCATTCCGAAATGCCATTGGATGTTATTTAATCACAAAACTTTCTTAGCCGGGTCACCGGCGGGGCAAGGTGTTTGTGGACATTTGAAAGATGTCGGTTAAGAACAAAGCTGTCAAGCGCTGATAAAGAATCCATGTCAATATTTTTAAGGATAAGCCCTGATTCAGGATCTCTTATTTTACGGATACTCTGCTCCATTTCATTATAGGTATAACCGATTTCTTGTTCATCGGTTTGCCCTTCCCACAGCCCGGCAGAGGGGGTTCTGTCAATCAGGCCTTCATCTAAGGTGCCTTCTTTGACAAAGTACTCCAGCAGCTGGTAGACCTCTGATTTGTAGAGTTCGCCTATAGGGAAAATATCAGCCAAAGCATCTCCGCCTTTGGTGTCGTAGCCGATAAAGTCTTCGCTTAAATTTCCGGTCCCGATAACACGGGTTTTTTTGCCAAGAGTGTCTGACAGATAATGCGCGGTACTGTAGAGAATCGTCATTCTGATGCGGGCCCTGATATTCCCTTTATTTAAAGTTGATAGTTTACCCACCTTTTCTCGAAGGGTCTGTTCCAAAGGATTGTAAGCGTCTTTGATCGGGACGGTATGGTCACAGATCCCAAGTTTTGCAGCGAGTTTTTTAGAGCGGCTGTTAAAGGTCTGTTCGTCTACCGGGTTATGGGGCAGGTGAAGTCCGTGAACGTTTTCGGGCCCCAGTGCTTTTGTGCATAAGGTTGCCACAAGAGAGGAATCAGCACCGCCGCTTAGTCCGATGACAGCAATATCGGCAAAGCTTTTAATTTCAGAAGTGATGGTGCCTATTAATTTTTTGATGTCTTTGATCATTTTGAACAGCTAATAGTTAATGGCTAATGGATTTCAGATCGTCAGATGATAATTGCTTTTTGATGAAAAAGGATTTTAGCGCCACGCCTTAGACTAAAAAGATGCCATCTCTAAAAATGACGGTGCCGGTTTTCAGGATGTGCCCCAGAAAGTTGGTGGGGCGGGCATTTTTTAATGCTGTTACCGTGAATGGATGAATTTCAACATCATTGTCGCAATTTAATCTGACATTTGAAACGAGATCAGCTTTGAAGTCTAAATTGATTTTTTTACTGAACTTTTAATTGATTGAGCGTATTAATATCATGCTTTAATCGTAAAATCAAACAGTTAATGGCTCGTGGATTTCAGCTTGTCAGTCTATAACTGCGGCTCGGCCAGGATGGGGCCCCGGAATTTTCTACGTCTCCTTTGGGGATCCACATAAGGCCACGGCTTTTATCCGTGGATAATTACTGTTCAGCATAAGCGCAATAACAGGACTTTAGCTAAGACGGCCATATTTTATATCAATATCTCTCACGGAGCTTTTAAACCCGCTTTTCTCTGTGTCCTCTGCCTGTCTTGCCGTAGCCTTAGCAAAGGCAGATGTGCTCTGGTGGTAAATATGCTTTTGATTTTGACTTTCCAACCCGCCTTTCTCCGTGTACTCTGGGAGCTCTGTGAGAGAAATGCTTTTGACGTTTAAACCCGCCTTTCTCTGTGTGCTCCGTGTACTCTGTGAGAAAAAATCTTTTGACGTTTAAACCCGCTTCTCTCCGTGTGCCCTGTGAGAAAAAAGCTTTTGACTTTCCAATCCGCTTTTCTCTGCGTTCTTAGAGCTCTGCCTGTCATGAGCTTGTCGAATGGTGAGAGACCGATTTTCGGGGACTTAGAACCTTTAATACATGACCTCTACTGCACTTTGAAATTTTACTTTCCTCTTCCCCTCATTTTTTTCAAGTTCAGGCTTTTTACCGTCTCACTTAATGCAATTTGATACATAATTAGCCTGACCCCTGAATACTTGATGCTTAACTAAAACTATCTGTCAACTGTGTAGCCCCTATATTAGATAAAACTTGACACTATGAAATAATTAATTGAAGATTATTAAGTGTATTGTATAATAATGTTTATTTATTATGAATTATGGAATTGAAAGATCATATATCTTACTGGTTAGAAAGCGCTGAGCATGATCTGGAGGTAGCTGAAAATCTATTTAATTTACAAAATTATGACTGGTGTTTGTTCCTTGGGCATTTAGTCCTTGAAAAAAGTCTTAAGGCTCTATATGTACAAGATAATCAAAACAGTATGCCACCTAAAACACATAATCTTGTTAGGCTGGCAGAAAATACAAAACTTGAATTAACAATAGAACGTAAGATTTTTTTTGATGAGGTGAATGATTTTAATCTGGAAATAAGATATCCAGAGTATAAACGTGAATTTTATAAAAAGTGTACTAAGGTTTTTGCGGGAACTTATTTTCTGAAAATTAAGGATAATTACGTATGGCTCAAATCACACTTGAAGTTAAAAAGCTTATAAAACAGTATATTAATAAACTTGAAGATAATAATATACATATTCTTCAGGCAATTTTGTTCGGAAGTTATGCTAGAGGAACACAACAGGAGTGGAGTGATATTGATCTTGCGTTAATTTCAGATGTTTTTGAAGGCAGCCGTATAGTAGATCGTAGTAAAATTAGACGTATAACATTGTCCGTAAGCAGTAGTCTTGAACCTATTCCGTTCCGGCCCGAAGATTTTAATCAGAGTGATCCATTTGTTAAAGAAATCCTTGAACAGGGTATAAAGATTATTTGATATATAGTAATTTAATCCCTTTCTCTGTGTCTGGTGGTGAATATGCTTTTGATTTTGACTTTCCAATCCGCTTTTCTCTGTGTCCTCTGCCTGTCTTGCCGTAGCTTTAGCAAAGGCAGGAGAGCTCTGCCTGTCATGAGCTTGTCGAATGGCGAGAGGCAGATTTTGACTTTGTAGTTAAACCCGCCTTTCTCCGTGTGCTCTGCGGACTCTGTGAGAAAAGCTCTTGACTTTCCAACCCGCTTTCTCCGCGTGCTCCGCCTGTCATGAGCTTGTCAAATGGCGAGAGGCAGATTTTGACTTTGTAGTTAAACCCGCCTTTCTCCGTGTGCTCTGCGGACTCTGTGAGAGAAATGTTTTTGACTTTCCAACCCGCCTTTCTCCGTGTGCTCTGTGAGAGAAAAGCTTTTGACTTTGCTTTTACTTAACCACCATAAGGAAAGCCTGACCCCTGAATTTCTTGCCAGGATCAGACCCTGAATAAGAATAATGAAACTGCATAAAGAGGATAATTTCTGATTTTGCCGTCCTCTTTAAAATTCATAAGAGTTGAGCGTGACAATACAGGAGGATTAAATTTTTCTCCATAAACACGCAAACTCTTTTTTTGCTTGCTTATTCCGGCTTTAACTTCAAGGGGTAAAATCTGATTTTCCAAGGCAATAACAAAATCAACTTCTGCTGTATTTTTACTTGACCAATAATACAAATTTTTCTGGCCATGGACGACAAACTCCTGTGCCACATAATTTTCAACAAAAGCGCCATTATATTCACTGAACAAACGGTCTCCTTCAATGATAGCCTTTTGCGGAACTTTAATCATGGCGCCCAGCAACCCCGTATCAAGAAGATAGAGTTTAAACTTATTATCCTGATATCCGGAAAGAGGCAATTTTGCAGTCTTGATGTTATTTACTTTCGTGACAAGCCCTGCATCAACCAGCCACTGAATCGATTCATTATACTCCCTTGCCCGGGCATTTTTATCAATTTGGCCAAAAGTAAATTTTTTATTTTCCCTGGCCAGTTGCCCGGGAATACTTGCCCATATATTGGAAAGTCGGATAGCCTCTGTCTTGGTTGTATATTTGGAAAAATCTATTGTATAAGCTGATAATATCTCATCCTGAATATTTCGCACCTTGTTCAAATCCTTATCTTCAGCATATCGCCCTACAGCTTCAGGCATGCCGCCAACAAAATAATAAATTTTCAATAAATCTGTAAGCTCGGTATGAAAGCTTTTTGGGATAGGACTAAAATCGGTTTTATCATCAATAAACAGCCGTAATTGCTTTTTTCCGACAGCATCAAGAAATTCACCAAATGACATGGGGTACATATCAAGAAAATTAACTTTTCCCACGGGAAATGGGGCAGATTGACCAACTTTTACGCCCAACAGGGAACCTGCCGTGGCAATATGATAATCAGGAGCATCCTCACAAAAATATTTCAAGCTGGTGAGTGTCTTGGGCGAGCTTTGAATTTCATCAAATATAATGAGTGTGTGATCAGATGATATGCGTGACCCATGATAAATTGAAAGCATATCAATTATTTTTTCAGGTGATAGCCTGCCCGCAAAAATTTCGTTCAGATCCGGGTCTTCTTCAAAATTAAAATAAGCGACATTGCCATACTCCCCTTTCCCGAATTCTTTAAGGATATATGTTTTGCCAACCTGCCGTGCCCCCTTAAGCACAAGAGGCTTTCTTGAAGAAGATTCTTTCCATGAAAACAATTGTTTATAGATATCTCTTTTCATGGGAAACTCATACCATGTTTCGTGACAAAATACAAGAAACACATATAGGAAAACGTGGTGACATTTAAAAAACTCATGGAGATATCGTGAAAATATAAAATATGCTAATTCTTAAATCCTCCTGAAAATCACACCCTAAGACCTTTTCAACTCCCTTTTTCAGGCAATATTATTTGTAAAAACAATCACTTATCAGGGTCAGACCCCCCTAACTTAAAATAAATTCAGCCGCAGATTTACACAGATGAACGCAGATACATTGTTCTGGATCTTGCAATTACCCAATAGAACAAATATATCTCTCACGGAGCTCACAGAGTCCGCAGAAGGTAAATAATTTCTCACATAGCTTACAGAAGTAATCTTTTTAAAAATAATTACTTTTCTCCGTGTGCTCTGCGGACTCTGAGAGAGAAATGCTTTTGACTTTGCTTTTACTTACACACAGATACACACAGATAGGTTTAAATACAAACACAGCGTTGTTCATGGTTTTTACAAAAAACAAATCTGTGTTTAATCCGCGAAAATCCGCGGCAAAAGAACCAATCCGCGGCAAAAAAAACCCAATAACCACCAGAAGGAAAGCCTGACCCAGCGGGGTGTACTCTGAGCCTCAGTGGTATGCTTTTGACTTTCTAACCCGCCTTTCTCTGTGTGCTCTGCGGACTCTGTGAGAAAAAAGCTTTTGACTTTCCAACCCGCCTTCCTCCGCGTGCTCCGTGTGCTCTGTGAGAGAAATGCTTTTGACTTTGCTTTTACCTACACACAGATGACCGCAGATAGGGTTAAATACAAACACAGCGTTATTCTTGGCTTTTATTAAAAATAAATGCGCGCCAAATCCGTGAAAATCCGCGGCAAAAAAACCCTTAACGGACTCAGCGCCCGCTCCATTTTCACTCTTGACGGAGCGAAATACATGCTGTAGTATGTATTTAAACACATAAACACCTGGGATTAAAAAATGATTACCTATAAAAAAACAGAATTAATGAGTTCAACAGAAATCGTTCGAAATTTCAGTTCTATACTTGACAGCATTACAAAACATGGAAAAGACAAAATTGCTGTTATGAGAAAAAACAAACTTGAAGCGGTCATTCTATCCGTAGAAGAATACGAAAGAATATATGAAATTCTGGAGTTATTCGAACATATTCAAATCTATAAAACCATTGAACAAAGGAAAGACACACCTTTGAATGAATATATTGATTTGGACCAATTATTGACTGAACAGGGAATTGACTTAGGTGAAATTTAAAATTATTTTTCATCCCGATGCTGCCCGCGAGATTTTTGAACTGGACAATCGACAGAAATTTCTTGTTTTGAAACAGATAAAAAAATTATCATTGACACTAGGCAATGGAAAACAGCTTGGTAATAAACAGGGCCTTGATTTATCTGGATATAGAAAAATGTATGCTGATCAGAAAAAAATCAGAATAGTTTACAAAATTGTTGAAAAAAAGATCCTGGTTCAAATTATTGCAATTGGCAAACGAGATAATATGAAAGTATATAAAAAAGCTGCAAACCGGATTCAGGATAATTCTTAAATTACCCTAAGACCTTTTTAACTCCCTTTTTCAGGCAATATTATTTGTAAAAACAATCACTTATCAGGGTCAGACCCCTTTAACTTAAAATAAATTCAGCCACAGATTTACACAGATGAACGCAGATAGGTTTAAATACAAACACAGCGTTCTTCCTGGTTTTTACAAAAAACAAATCCGCATTTAACCCGCATTTAATCCGCGCCAAATCCGCGGCAAAAAAAATCAATCCGCCTTCCTCCGTGTGCTCTGCGGACTCTGTGAGAGAAAAGCTTTTGACTTTTCAACCCGCCTTTCTCTGTGTGCTCTGCGGACTCTGTGAGAGAAATGCTTTTGACTTTTCAACCCGCCTTTCTCTGTGTGCTCTGCCTGTCATGAGCTTGTCATATGGCGAGAGATGATATCCACCCCATTTTTATTGACATGTATTTCACCTGCGCCTATACTTTATTTAAAAGGCAACCATTGGGGATTATTATGGAAAAAGTTATTAAACTACATATCGAAAAACTTCCCGAAGGTCAATACCTCGCCACCTCTTCGGATATTCAAGGGCTTGTGGCTCAGGGAAGAACTGTGTCTGAGACTATTGAGATAGCTCAGGATGTAGCTCGGAAATTAATCGAAGCACGCATTGAGCGTCAAGGTTCTGTGCCATTGCCTGAAGTGTCGGATAACTTTGATTCCCTTCTTTTTATAGGTTGTTAGATGGGAAGACTATCAGGGTTTAGCTATCGTGAGTTAATTTTCCAATCCGCCTTTCTCCGTGTGCTCTACCTGTCATGAGCTTGTCGAATGGCGAGAGGCAGATTTTGACTTTGTAGTTAAACCCGCTTCTCTCCGTGTGCTCTGGGGACTCTGTGAGAAAAAAGCTTTTGACTTTCCAATCCGCCTTTCTCCGCGTCCTCTGCCTGTCTTGCCGTAGCTTTAGCAAAGGCAGATGTGCTCTGTGAGAGAAATGTTTTTGACTTTGTATTACCTCCCCATGTCTTCTCTTTCAAGTTCTGTCCGGATAACAGCATATTTTCCAGCCGCTGTCTCATCAAAAGAATAAAGACTTAGTAACGATGATATTTGTATCGAGCAGGTACATCTTTCTCCGGCTTAATCCAGACTGAATTTTTTTGACGGCAATGCTTCAGGTGTTTTGAAATCATGGTCCAAAGGGAAAGCCTTCCAGAAACCTTCCGGCCATTTGCTTCTTTCAAGCGGTTCAAGAATTATTTGATTTCCCTTTTTACTTATTTTCACTTCATTTCCCTTAAAACGAAATTCTTTGGGGAGCCTAATCAATCAGCTCTTTTTATATAATATGATGGATGGCGATGTTGATGGGCAATACATGTAATAAGAATCTCTTTCTCATCAAGCACATATAGTATTAAATATGGAAATCTTTTAATATTGATTCTTCTCGTATTGGCCCCAATTTTTCTCCACGCATCTGGTGTTTGGACAATATAACCGACAGTATCCAGAAAGGATGTATAAAATTGATCGCCAAGACCTGCTAATTGATCATTGTAGTAATTAATTGCCTCTTCCAATTCTTTATCAGCAGGCGGGATTAGGATTATATTCATTTTTCAATACTTGAACGTATTTGTGCGAGAGGTATTCCTTTTATACTGCCTTCTTTATAGGCTTTATATCTTTTCTCAGACTCAGCTACCCATATTTTTTCTACTTGTTTATCTGTTTTATCCAAACTGTCTAATAGCATTTCAGCCAAATGCACTCTATCGATGGCATTTAATTTTAAAGCATTTTTTTTTATTTTTTCTATTATCATTATGTAGTTTCCTTAATATAGTGTATACATAATTATTGCTGTTTTTTAATATATAGATTACAAAATATTTTAACAAATACTTAATATATTTCAAACCTTTTCTTCTTTGTCCATTTGTTACGATAATAAGGTATCCGGGCCATACACGTCCTTTTTATTAAGTTTTAGTCATATAATAATAATTAAAGATATAGACAATCAGAGGAAGCTTATCAAGACATAATTAGCCTGTCCCCTTTTTCTCTTTTCATAGGTTGTTAGATGGGAAGACTATCAGGGTTTAGCTATCGTGAGTTAATTTTTCATAACTCTTTTCTCCGTGTGTTCTGAGCCTCAGTGGTATGCTTTTGACTTTCCAACCCGCCTTTCTCCGTGTGCTCTGAGAGCTCTGTGAGAAAAAAGCTTTTGACTTTTCAACCCGCTTCTCTCCGTGTGCTCTGCGGACTCTGTGAGAGAAATGCTTTTGACTTTTCAACCCGCTTTTCTCCGCGTCCTCTGAGAGCTCTGTGAGAGAAAAGCTTTTGACTTTCCAACCCGCCTTCCTCCGTGTGCTCTGAGAGCTCTGTGAGAAAAAAGATTTTGACTTTGCTTTTACTTAGGTCTAAATACAAACACAGCGATATTCTTGGTTTTTACAAAAAAAGAATCCGTGAAAATCCGCGGCAAAAAAAACCCAATAAACACCGTAAGCCGCAGGAGGGGTCAGATTGATCTTCCCCCAGTAAAACGGACACCTCGGTTAAGGGACAGCCATAGCACTC
>CAYLYF010000073.1:0-20562 GCA_964387595.1 uncultured Thermodesulfobacteriota bacterium
TGGTATATAAATGATTCCTGTAATAACAGTTGTTTTATATTAAAATGTATATGTAAAAATATAGTTATTTGTCAATAGAAGCAGCATCGCATTTTAGAGATTATTCATTTCTTTCCATCACAGACGGGAAATAACACATATGCTCACGGCAAGGTCTGTCGTAGGTCTCTGTATAAAGACGCCTGGATCTATTTCTAAATTCCGCTTTTGAGACATCACTGTCAAGAACAGAAATGAGCCTTTTAAGAAAGGTAATATCTTTTATCTTACGCTCAAGGGGATTGCCCCTGCCCACTATTTTCAAACTTTTTATACCTATTTCCCTAAGCTCATACATCCCGCAGGCACCGCACGGATGATCATCAACATGGACCTTTTCCCAAACTTTCTGCCTCTCAAGAATTCGTTCTTTAAGTTCAGAAGAAATCACCTCTGTTTCCTCTTTATTAAAGAAAACATCCACAGAATATGGGAGCATACACGCATTTCTGAACATCGGAAAGACCTGCTTACCCGCAAGCCCGTGCTGAAAAGTACAGTAACCGTCAACATTTATGCATCTTGAGTTGAGAACAAAAACAGAGGTATCAACATCAGGCATCTTCTCGACGATTGTTTTCAGTTCTCCCAGTTCAAGATGTCTGGGAAAAGTAATACTTTCCGCGCCAAATTCATCACAATAGAACTTAGCGGACCTCCAGTTAAATACCGTACCCCCGGTACTGATATGAATCGCAACAGCATACCCGTTTTCCCTTAACCATGCCATCAGGCCGTAATCGGAAAGGATGAATGCATCAACACCCGATCCTATTGCACTGTCAATATGTTTTTTGAGCATCTCGTATTGCGCATTAACATAATAATGCTCATTTACGGTAAAATAGACTTTTGCTCCAAAATTGTGCGCCTCGTCAACAGATACCTTCAGCTCTTCAAAATTTCTAAAATGGCCCTTCCCGGCAGGACGCCTGTTGATCGAGATCACAGGATATTTTTGATACCATTCCTCATTAAGAAGCCCGCAGAAAAATTCACCCGCTCCGGCATCTGAAAGCTGCCCGATATCATCTGTATAGTCTAGTGGTGATAGGATTTTCATTAAAATAAACCAAACAAAATATAATTATTCCACATTCCGCACTCGTCAATCCCCACTCCGCACTTCTAAAGGGGTATTTCCGGCTGAATCACGATCCGGTCAACCTCACCCCGCGAAACAAGCTCTGGGATATTTTCATTCACTGCAAAAATCGTATTTCCCTTTCTGATAAGAGGGACTTTCATTACAGGATTTACCAGATTAAATGTGTATTTTTCACATTCCTTATGACAGGGGACCACCCCAATCCCCTTATTTTCCGCATCGCAGTTCGCCGTAAGACAAAAACGGGTTGTCGAAATAAACAGATAAGGCATATAAAGTGATCTTTTAATCACTTTATCAAGCCCTGACATATCAAGTCCCTGCAAAAGATTGTCAAACTCAACCCTTAAGATCCCCTTTTTTTTAAGAAACCCGGCTGCAGCCTGAACATCAAGAGATGCACCCGTATAGTAATCCCGGGTCTCTTTCGGCACCTGATCGATTATATTCATAATACGCGGTCCGCGTTTCTGTTTATTGAGTAACCGTCCCAAAACAGGTTTTACATCTAAATGATTCTCTTCCATAAACTGGTAAACGCCCCAGTCATTAAACACCACCTCTGCCCCCGTCATTTTTTCCGCAAAAAAACAGATGGTATTTTCAAGCTTTGCAAGGCCGCTGTCCGTCACATAAGGCGTTACAAAAGTTAAGGGTACATCTTTTTCTTCAGAAAAAGCAACCATTCGCTCAAGATCATCTATTTTTGGCAAAAGCCTCTCGCAAAACTCCTGCCCAAAATAAATGCGTGTAAAATCATTCTGGAAGTATTTTAAGCCTGACAGTTTGCTGATATAAAGTACTTGATCCATGTTCAAAATTCGGAGTGGGAAATTCGGAATGCGGAGTGATGATTTTGGAGTTCGGAATTAAATACCAAAATACATCAATCTACTGAATTCCACATTATCATAGTTTGTTATTTATTTTTTCTGGCAGTTTTAATTGATGAAACTACAATTGCTACCAGTTCATCTGCCTCTTTCATTAATAGCTCAACGCTATCTTCGTTTACCACACCACTTTCAACCAGGAGTTCCAGCCACAGAAGAGACTCGTCAGCCTCTTCTTCGACGATACCATTTTTGAAATAAAATCTGCATTAGAACGTGCGCGGCATGAGGACCGGTAATTTGCAGCCACTGAAGTACCAGATCTCATTAACTGCCTTCCAGTAACATCAGAAGTTCGGCTTTTGGGTAAGGATTCTACAAGTTTAATGATACGCAGCGCAAAACTCTTGGTTCTTGCCTTTAGATTTTCATGTTTCATCAGCACCCACCTAATGATTCACTAAATATCTAAACTCAACACTCCGAAATCCTCAGTCCACATTAATAACCTTCCGCACTCCGAAATCCCCATTCATCATTCGAGACTCCGCACTCCGCCTTCGTCACTCCGCACTGCGAAGGTGTTTCAGCGCTTCCTCGGAATGAAAAGAACTTCTAACAAAAGGAGAAGAAGCAATATAGGTAAATCCCATGTCCTCTCCGATTTTTTTATACTCTTCGAACATTTTCGGAGTAACAAACTCCACAACCTCAAGATTACCAACAGCGGGTCTAAGGTACTGACCGATGGTAAGAAAATCACATCCCACAGATCTTAAGTCCTTCATAACGACAAGCATTTCATCCATGGTCTCACCAAGCCCCACCATTAATCCGCTTTTGGTATATTGATCTGGGGCTATCTCTTTGGCAAAGGCTAGAACCTTAAGAGAATTCTGATAATTCGCCATGTTTCTGCAGGTTTTATAAAGTCTCGGAACGGTTTCAAGGTTATGGGCAAATATCTCCGGTTTCTGTTCAAGCACCGTATTAATATTCACTTTTTTTACTTTCAGATCAGAAACCAGAACATCCGTTGTGGCACCGGGCAGAATACGATGGATCTCTTTTAAAGTAAGAGCAAACTGTTCAGCACCGCCGTCTTCAAGATCATCTCTTGTCACACATGTTACTACCACATGTTTCAGCCCGAGATCTCTGGATGCCAGTGCAATATTTTCAGGCTCCTTTGGGTCAGGAGACAACGGTTTTCCTTTTGTTACACTGCAAAACGCACAGTTCCGGGTACAGATATCACCCAGGATCATAAAGGTTGCCGTCCCTGCGCAAAAACATTCCCCCATGTTCGGACAGGTCGCACCCTCACACACCGTATGCAGATGGTACTTGTCAGTTAAGGATTTCATTTTTTCAAGGACTTTCCAGTCCACCCCTTTAACTCGTATCCAGTCGGGTTTCTTTGTCATTACCACGGCAGATCCTCCTGTTGTATTTTCTCCAAAGACCGGTTAAAGATCTTTTCATAATGAACAATCAAACGTTCCTTCACTTTTGCAATATCGACTTCCCTGCCCAGCTGCGCTCTCATCGAGGTAACCCCTTTATCAGCGATACCGCAGGCTATGATCATTTTATAATGATCCATATTCGGGCTCACATTAAAACCAAACCCATGCATGGTGATCCATCCGCTTTTGACCGCTATTCCTATAGCACAAATCTTTTCATTCCCCACCCATACACCCGGATGTTCCGGATCTCTTCCTGAGGTAATCTCAAAATCAACCAAGGTATCAATGATCATCTGTTCGACATTCCGGATATAAGCATGAAGATCACGGCCCTGGTTCTTAAGATCCATAATATTATAACCAACGATCTGTCCGGGCCCATGATAGGTTACATCACCGCCCCGATCCGTCTTACAGACCTCCACCCCCTGCTCCTCAAGGACTTCTTTCGGCGCAACAATATTATTAAAAGTGACCTCTCTGTTAGCTGTAAAGACCGGCTCGTGCTCAAGAAGGATAAAAGTATCCTTTATTTCATCTTTTGAACGGGCATCCACCAGCTTCTTTTGGAGCTCAAACGCATCCTCGTAACCAATCCTGTCGATATCCAAATACAAGGCATCCATTTTTTCCATTTAAAACTGACCTTCCCTTTGGTTTTTTGTAATTTACAGGGGGATAATACCATAACCAGACGCTCCATAACAAGCCTGTTTAATTTACCTGCCTGCTTTTCATTAAACGCAACTTTTCATGCTGTTTTATAGAGCTTATACCGTCAATCCACAGAAAACAGTGAGTTCAATAACCACGAAAATATTATTTTGGAGTAATTCTGCTAAAAGGTTGCAAGGAGGTTAACTTAGGTCTGCGATAGAGGAGTCTTGATGACAACTACATGTTTTTTATGCTACTTTTCTTATTTCAAGTGCATCATATTCCGGAAACATTATAATTGCCGGATGAATTTTAAAGGCTTTCGCCAGCTGTTCAGCACGGCGTTTTCCAATATCAATCTTATCGTTTTCTAAAAGACTCAAATTGGTTACCGTAATACCACATTTGTCGGCTAATTTTTTTTGAGTCCAGCCCTTCAATTCCCTAAGCATTTTTAAAACCTCACCCGTTGACAGAGATGCATGAGAATCAGCAGGAACAAAGTTTTTCTTTTTCATAACAGCGCCTTAATAATCATGTGGGGATATCTCAATCACATATACAGTGATTTCATGTTTTTCGACTTCACATATCACCCTGTATTGAATATTTAACCGCGATAATCTTTGGCCTTTTTCTTTCAGCCTTTAATTGTACATCGTGAAAGCCCGGAAATTCTTTTAATTTTTCAGGTCCATGTCTAAAAACCAGGTCTTTCCATAATTCATATTTTTTACGGCCCTGGACAGGAAGCTTTTTTCGGTTCTTCCCTATTTATTAAGGCAACAGGTCTGACCCGAGTTTCAATAGCCCCTCATAACATCCGACTGATACAGCTATCTCATCATAATCTCCCCCAACACCGGGGCCGTATCCAGGCAGAACAGATATCAATGCAAAGACTACACTAGAAGATTGAACTGACCAAACGTACGTTATAGAAGGATGGTCAAAGCTAACTGCATCACTTGAAGAAATAAGCTTATCCTCCGGTCCTGTTATAAAAACAAATCTATTGCGGGGAAAGAGCAAGCCAGAATTAAAAGTGTCCGGAAGCAGTTTTAATGCGCCGTCAATGGCACAGGGGATGTCTATTTCAAACAGCCCACGCCCGTGAGTGGCCGCAACCAGAGTTGTCCCGATCCAGAACAGATCATCCACCGAACAATTAGTGGGTCCGGCGTTAGTTACAGACCAGGTGGCTCCTGCATCCTGACTGGCGAAAATACCCACTTCCGTACCCGCATAGATCCAGTCGGGATTATCCGGATGCAGGGTCAGGTCGCGAACCGGAGCGTCAGGAAGCCCGGTGGTGCTTGAGCCTGTAATGTCGGCCCAGCTTTGGCCTCCGTCTATTGTCTTAAAAATATTGCTTGAAGAAAATCCGCCAAAAGCCACATAGGCTGTATCCGGATCATAAGGATGCAGTAATATGCGCATACAGCGGCGCATAGGCAGAACACCGCTTCCGACCCGTTGCCAGTAAGGAGCATCATCGGTTCCGCTGTCGGTCCTTGTGATAATTCCGTTTTCATACCCGACCCAGACAATATCCGAGTCTCCCTCTGCCACGGCTATAGCTGTGATGTTGGCGCTAGAAGTATTTCCGATGGCGGACTTGATGCTCTGCCAGGATGGTCCGGTTGTGGGCGTCGATGGAGTCTGGGGATCATTTGTGCGCCACAGCTGGCGTCCGCCGGCCAGAATGCGGCTGGAGTCATTGGGGTCAAGCAGGAAAGGAGCGATAAACGCAGCTTCTTGATTTTTAGAGTCCGGAATCATGTAGGGCTCATCCCTCCAGGCCCAGGCATCCTCACTGTCAACGTATCTGCCATTAATATACCAGTCGGCCCAATCATCCTCTTCACCCGGAGCTGCGCCGGTGTTGTTTCTGAAAATATTCAGAAAGACATACTCTCCATAGAAAATGCTGCTGTTGTCAGGATCAGCGGCACAGAAGCCGCCGTCACCGCCAAAGAGCTCAACCCAGCCCTCGGTATCGCCCGTATAGCTCAGAGTTCCAACATCCTGAGCGCCGCCCACAATAACGCCTGTTTGAGGATTGCCCGCTCCACCGTAGAACTGGGTCACACCGAGATTATTATTAATCTCCTGCCATCCGTCCACTCCTTCAACAGTGTAGACATCGTCGGTCTTGTAGATACCGCCGTCATTGCAGAAATAGACGGTCTTGTTCTCCTCGCCCTCAAACTGAGGATGGGCTATAATGAAATGATGGTCGGCATGTGCCGACTCGGGCGATTCCCACCATTTGCTGATCTGGGTAATGGTCAGGGCATGCAAGTCATACCTGTACAGATCGATCCCTCCCACTATAAAGATCAGGGGATCTGTAGGATCGACCCAGATCGCATTATCATACCAGCCCTGTGCCCCCAGATAATAACTGCCGGAGTGGAGATATGTGTAGGTATGCCCGCCGTCGGAACTGTAATAGATAGTGCCTGAATCAACATCCTGGGAGGCATACACAATATCGGGATCAGACGGAGCATAGGCAAGCTCAATTCGTCCATAAAAAGCCGGCCCGGAGCTAATGCCCTTTGCCGGTTCCCAGCTCACGCCGCCGTCTGTCGAGTAGTAGGGAAGTGTTGCTGTGAAATCAGTAAAGTCTGTTTCCGTGGCAATAGCCTTCATGCCGTCTGAAGGATCAAATTTCACATCAAGCATTCTCCCGGAAAAAACACGCTCCCAGGATTCTCCGTTATCAATGCTGCGAAAGAGACCGCGTCCCGTGGCAGCAAGAAGCGCTGATCCGTCAGGTGCAAAGGAAAGGCGGTTAACGAAATACCAGTCAGAACCTTCTGTTGACTCTAGATGGTTCCAGGTTGCGCCGCCGTCAATACTCATAAAAACCCCTGCTCCGCGAATAGCATCTCCGTTATAAAATCCTTCACCGGTACCGGCAAACATCACATCATAATCAGTCGGGTGCATCACCATGGTGCAGACGCTCAGGTTACTCATAAAATCGTCAACAGGTTTCCATGATTCGCCCCCGTTGCTGGTGGTCCAGATACCGCCGGCAACGCTCCCAACCCACATGGTATCGGTCTTTTCAGGATGTATGACGCAGCTTCTAATCCTGCCCCCGATATTTCCCGGCCCCAGCCAGCGCCAGCTGTCCGCGGTTAGCCCGGCAATGCCGGAAGGCTCTGAAACGGCTGTCCTCCCCCAAATTCTGCTGCTACGCGGGGGCTGAATCTCTTTGGCCTGTTTCAAGGCCCGTGCCATGGCGTCAGGAGGAATTTCTCCGTTTTCATCAACTAAAGTCCCCATTCGCCACTTAACCGCTTCACCCGGAAAGCCGGACTTGGGCTTTTCAATTTTTCGAAGGGATTTCTCCAAAGCCTTTGGTGACAGCATAACAATACTGTCATTTGAAAGACCGCGCATGCTGTGAAGTCGGCTGACCTGATCAAGCGTCAGATTAAACCTCGCGGCTATTTCAGCGTCGGTATGAATTGAAGAGGGCATGACAATAGGCATCACTGAGCGTGACTGCTGACCCGTTGCACAGCCGCCAACAATAATCATAAAAACAAGAGCCATCATAAAAAAGATAAATCGAATATTTTTTTTATTTACTGCTTCAAGGCACTTCATAACAGGTCTCCTCCTTGTAAAACTACAAATCCTTATTAATAGGTAAAAGATATATTCTTATATTACGAGTCTTTCGGGTTTGTTGTTAACCCGGAAATCAGGCTAAGGCATACTAATTATTAAAAACATAAAAACTCAGAACTAAACAATTATTTTCCGCAGCATTTTTTATATTTTTTGCCGCTTCCACAGGTACAGGGATCATTTCTGCCGAGTTTGGTTCCGGCCTTATATACTGCCTCGGCATCACACCCTGACCGTCAAGAAAAAACCATTCTCCGTCCTGTTTCTCAAATGTGGCCAGTTCGTGGTGTCTTTTTTTCTCACCACTATCTGAATAGTGAGCGATAAACTCGACCGTGCCCTGTTCATCTTCAACTCCACCATTTTCAGTCTCTACAATCTCAAGTTCGTGCCAGTCGGATTTTTCAGACCAGTCTGAAATACTTTGCCGGTCAAATTCTTCCCGTTTTGTGGGATGGATGGTGGTAAGAATATAATCAATCTCAGTGGTTGCGTACGCACAGTACCTGGAACGCAGAAGTTCCTCTGCAGTTTCTGCTTTACGGGAACCATTTATCAGAGGTTCGCAGCACTCATTGTAGGCTTTTCCGGAACAGCACTTACAGTTTTCCATTTTATATTTTCCTCTTGCAAATAAAGTAATTATTCATGGCCCAAAAATATTATCCTTTAGCCATTTTCAGGACAGATATCCGTTAAAATTCCGAAATTTGCACTCAAAATTCCGCATTTAGATTTTCTGCACTCCGAAATCCGCATTCTATTATTCGGGTTTCTTTGTCATTACCACGGCAGATCCTCCTGTTGTATTTTCTCCAAAGACCGGTTAAAGATCTTTTCATAATGAACAATCAAACGTTCCTTCACTTTTGCAATATCGACTTCCCTGCCCAGCTGCGCTCTCATCGAGGTAACCCCTTTATCAGCGATACCGCAGGCTATGATCATTTTATAATGATCCATATTCGGGCTCACATTAAAACCAAACCCATGCATGGTGATCCATCCGCTTTTGACCGCTATTCCTATAGCACAAATCTTTTCATTCCCCACCCATACACCCGGATGTTCCGGATCTCTTCCTGAGGTAATCTCAAAATCAACCAAGGTATCAATGATCATCTGTTCGACATTCCGGATATAAGCATGAAGATCACGGCCCTGGTTCTTAAGATCCATAATATTATAACCAACGATCTGTCCGGGCCCATGATAGGTTACATCACCGCCCCGATCCGTCTTACAGACCTCCACCCCCTGCTCCTCAAGGACTTCTTTCGGCGCAACAATATTATTAAAAGTGACCTCTCTGTTAGCTGTAAAGACCGGCTCGTGCTCAAGAAGGATAAAAGTATCCTTTATTTCATCTTTTGAACGGGCATCCACCAGCTTCTTTTGGAGCTCAAACGCATCCTCGTAACCAATCCTGTCGATATCCAAATACAAGGCATCCATTTTTTCCATTTAAAACTGACCTTCCCTTTGGTTTTTTGTAATTTACAATATTACCATAACCAGACGCTCCATAACAAGCCTGTTTAATTACCAAAATCCACCGCCTAAATTCACAGACGCACTATTTCCAAGCCACCGGGGATGTTTTTTAAAAACCAATTCCTGACGGCAGGGTTTTCTTCACGTGTTTCCTCACTACAGCGCTGTGGGTGAGGAAACAACAAGTTTTTCTTTTTTTTAGAGGGTGAATCAGGGATAAACTTTTAAGGTTCTTCAACAGGATCTGTGGGTAACGGACAAAGGTTAAGACATGTAACGTTTTGTAATTATGTTTATTTTTATGGTTTTTGGTTTATGATTTTTTGACTTTGGTTTTTTAAGGGTTTTAAATCCCATACAACGCGGCCGAACGGAGTGTTTGACTGTGGAAGAAGGGTCTAAACTGTCTGAGCGAAGCGAGTTTTTGGACCCGCCACAGGCAAATGCGGAGGGAGGGAAGCCGAAGGCCAAAATTGTGGGCGGCCTTTCTTTTGCTTCATTTTCTTTGGCCGCCAAAGAAAATGAAGGGGCTTATGTTTCTACTAATATCTATATGTTTACCCACACATTTTGTCGATGATCCAGATTTATAGATAAAATAATTCTTTAAATTACCGTCAATTTAACATATAATAGTTAGGATTTGACCATACAGAAGTCCACCAAAATCAAACACGATTTATGACCTGTTTCATAACTTTGAGCAGCATATAAAAGCAAACAAAATTATATTAAACTTAATAGTTATTCTCATTTTTTCCCGAATTACAACATTAAACAACGAACAACTTAAATCTTAACCTGACGGTAAAAAAATGGGTCCCCACTTACATAATAAGTGCTGCACTACTGAAAAACCGAAAGAGTCATGCGGCTTATTTGGCATTTACGGAATCACTGACGCTTCACCGCTTATTTATCAGGGCCTGTACGCCCAGCAGCACCGCGGTCAGGAAGGCACTGGAATGGTTGTCAGTAACGAAGAAAAGATCCGTTCCGCAAAAGACATCGGCCTTGTCAGTGAAGTCTTTGCGAAAAACCCGATTAACAGACTTACCGGCCATATTGGAATCGGACATGTCCGGTATTCCACCACAGGTTCCACCCGCATCCAGAATGTTCAGCCACTGGTCGCAGAATGCGCCGACGGAATATGGGCAATAGCACATAACGGTAACCTGATTAATGCAAAAACCATTAGAAAATCCTATCAGGAATCAGGAGCCATTTTTCAGACCAGCTCTGACAGTGAAGTTCTGATTCACCTGCTTGCCGACCCCATGTTTAGACTCCGGCCCCGCCGGGTAGAACGCGCATTACAGGAACTGGAGGGCGCGTTCTCATTCCTTTTAATGACAAAAGACTCGGTCATGGCGGCAAGAGACCCAAACGGATTCAGGCCGCTTTCCATTGGAAAGCTCGGTGATGGATATGTTTTTGCCAGTGAGACCTGTGCGCTTTCCCAGATCGGAGCAGAATACGTAAGAGATGTACTTCCCGGAGAGCTGGTAACAGCTGATGCTTCAGGTCTTAAAAGCAGTATGTTTGCTGAAAAAAAAGAAAATTATTCGCACTGTGTATTTGAGCATATCTACTTTGCTCACCCTGACAGTTATCTGTTTGAGCAGAATGTCCATAATGTTCGCCTTAACTACGGTAAAAAACTGGCTGAAGAATACCCGGTTGATGCGGACATTGTCATCGCCATACCGGACAGCGGAAATTCTGCCGCACTGGGTTATTCAAAAAAGAGCGGTATCCCCCTTGATTTCGGTTTTATCAGAAACCACTATGTGGGCCGGACGTTTATTATGCCTGAAGAAAACAGCCGCGGTCAGTGGGTCGATATGAAACTGGCCGTACTGCCGGAAGTGGTCAAAGGAAAAAGGGTCATTGCCGTTGATGATTCGATCGTTCGTGGAAATACAGCCGCAAGACGGGTTAAATATCTTCGCGAAGCAGGCGCAAAAGAAGTTCATATGCGAATCTCCTGTCCGCCAATAAAATATCCCTGCTTTTACGGAATTGACTTTCCCACAAAAGAAGAGCTGGTATCATCCTCTCGTTCAACAAAAGAGATAAAAGAGCTGCTCGGCGTTGACACCCTGGGATACATAAGCCTTGAGGGTCTGCTTTCACCCTTTGAGAACCCAAAGAACTTCTGCACAGCCTGTTTTACCGGTAAGTACCCGGTTAAAATAAAAGAAAATTTAAACAAAAAGGCGCTTGAGAATCATTAACCTTTAATTTTTAAGATACGATGCCTAAACGAACTGACATAAAAAAAATAATGCTCATCGGCTCCGGCCCCATTGTGATCGGACAGGCCTGTGAGTTTGATTATTCGGGGGTTCAGGCATGTAAAGCCTTAAAAGAAGAAGGCTTTGAAGTCGTTCTGGTTAATTCCAATCCTGCCACCATCATGACCGACCCTGAATTTGCCGACCGGACCTATATCGAGCCCCTGCATTTTAACATCCTGGTTGAAATCATCAGACGGGAGAAACCCGATGCCCTGCTGCCCACCCTCGGCGGTCAGACAGCACTCAACCTTGCGATGGAACTGGATGAACATAATATTTTAGAACGCTATAACGTTGAGATGATCGGCGCCACGGCAGAAGCAATTGCAAAAGCAGAAGACCGGAACCTGTTTAAAAAGGCCATGAAAAAAATAGGCCTTGAGGTCCCCAAAAGCGCTTCGGCACACTCCATGGAAGAAGCCTATCAGGTCCGTGAAGAAATAGGCGCCTACCCGCTTATCATAAGGCCTGGATTTACCTTAGCCGGAACAGGCGGCGGAATCGCATACAATGATAAAGATTTTGACGAAATATGCACACGTGGAATTTTTCACAGTCCCACAAACGAAATACTGATCGAAGAATCGATCCTCGGCTGGAAAGAGTATGAGCTTGAGGTCATGCGGGACAAAAATGATAATGCGGTCATCATCTGCTCCATTGAAAATCTTGATCCCATGGGTGTGCATACCGGTGACAGCATAACCGTTGCACCGGCTCAGACACTTACTGACCGTGAATACCAGATCCTTCGAGACAAGTCACTTGATGTCCTGCGAGAAATCGGAGTTGAAACCGGCGGTTCAAATGTACAGTTTGCAATAGACCCGAAAAGCGGGAGACTGATCATAATTGAAATGAATCCCAGGGTATCGCGTTCCAGTGCGCTGGCATCAAAAGCAACCGGATTTCCCATCGCAAAAATTGCAGCCAAACTTGCTGTTGGATACACCCTGGACGAAATAATCAATGACATCACCCGTGAGACACCGGCCTGTTTTGAACCCAGCATTGACTATGTCGTTACCAAGGTTCCCCGTTTTGCTTTTGAAAAGTTCACAGCCGCAGATGACACCCTTGGCACCCAGATGAAATCTGTGGGTGAAGCAATGGGGATCGGAAAAACCTTTAAACAGTCCTTCCAGAAAGCGATACGTTCGCTTGAGGTCGGCAGGGCGGGCTTCGGTGCTGATGGAAAAGATAGTTTAATTGAATCTTTAACGGATGATGATTTAAAACAGAAACTCATCATACCAAACGCATCCAGGATCTACATGATACGCGAGGCCTTTAAGCGCGGCTGGTCTTTAGAAACACTTTTTGGGCTGACTAAAATAGATCCATGGTTTTTAGACCACATTGAAGAACTGACCTGTTTTGAAGAAGAGATAAGATCTGCTGGAACAATTAAAAACCTTAAAAATGATCTTCCCCTCTTTACCCAAATCAAGGAGATGGGCTATTCAGACCGTCAAATCGCATTTCTTTTAAGCACTGATGAAACAACGGTCAGAAAATCACGTGAGGAGATAAATCTTTTTCCTGTTTACGGCCTGGTGGATACCTGCGCTGCCGAATTTAAAGCCTTCACCCCGTATTTCTATTCAACCTACGGTGAAAATGATGAGAGTCTGCCGTCTGATAAAAAGAAAGTCATGATCATCGGCAGCGGCCCCAACCGGATCGGCCAGGGAATAGAGTTCGATTACTGCTGCGTCCATGCCTCCTTTGCCTTAAAAGAGGCCGGCCTTGAGACCATCATGGTCAACTGCAACCCGGAAACAGTCTCAACCGATTATGACACCAGCGATAAGCTCTATTTTGAGCCTCTGACCCTGGAGGACATCTTAAACATTTACCACCGTGAAAAATGCTGGGGAGCGATTGTCCAGTTCGGCGGGCAGACTCCGCTTAATCTGGCAAAAGATCTGGAGTTAAACGGCGTCAGTATAATAGGCACAAAACCTAAAGATATTGAAGCTGCCGAAGACCGGGACTTTTTCCAGCAAATGGCAAACAAACTGGATATTAAACAGCCTGAAAACGGCCTGGCCAGAAGCCTTGAAGAAGCGGAAATAATCGCAGAGAGAATCGGATTTCCGGTACTGCTTCGTCCCTCATTTGTTCTGGGCGGAAGAGCCATGGTCATCGTCTATGACATGGAACGCCTCAGAAAGTATATGCAGGAAGCGGTTGATGTGTCAGATAAGAGGCCTGTTTTGATCGACCGTTATCTTGAAGGAGCACTTGAGGTGGATGTGGACTGTCTTTCTGACGGGGAAACATCGGTTATCGGTGCGATCATGGAGCATGTTGAACTGGCCGGCGTCCATTCCGGCGACAGTGCCTGCGTTATCCCCTCCCCCAATCTTAATGAAAAAGTAAAAGACAAGATTCGTGAATACACATTTAAAATGGCCAGGGAACTCAATGTGTCCGGACTCATGAATGTTCAGTACGCCATAAAAGATGATGAAGTTTATGTTCTGGAAGTCAATCCCCGGGCGTCAAGAACGGTTCCTTTTGTCAGTAAAGCGATCGGCATTCCCCTGGCAAAAATTGCATCTCTTATCATGGCAGGATTTAAACTGAAAGATATCGGCTATACTGAAGAGATCATTCCAAGATACTATTCTGTAAAAGAAGCCGTATTTCCTTTTATTAAATTTCCCGGAATTGACATAGTCTTAAGTCCGGAAATGAAATCAACCGGTGAAGTCATGGGCATTGATAATTCACTGGGTTTATCCTTTTTAAAAAGTCAGATCTCAGCAGGAAATGCCCTGCCCGTATCCGGAAACATTTTCTTAAGTGTGAGAGATGCGGATAAAGAATCGGTTGTCCCCCTTGCAAAGGAGCTTGAACGTCTCGGATTTACCATCTATTCCACCGCAGGCACCAGCACAAAACTGCGGGACAATGATATTAAGAGCCGTGCCATGTTCAGGGTCTCACAGGGGAGACCGAATGTGATTGACCTGATAGAAGAAAAAAAAGTAGGCTGGATCATCAGCACCCCTTCTTCCGGCGCTTCACCGCAGGTCGATGAGGTGCGGATCCGTGCCCATACCATCATGCGGGGCATTCCCGTCACCACGACCATTGACGGTCTAAAAGCAGCCATACAGGGCTTGACCACCCTTGATAAATATAAAGAGATGGAAATATGCAGCATCCAGGAATACCACAGGCATGCGCCAAAACTGGAATTGTCAAAACTTGATATAAACAATTTAAAAGATTAATTTTTAATAAAACCACAAGAGGGCTAAAGACAAAGGAAAAAGCTTCAAATTTAAGGCATGCAAATCCTGAGGAATGAGACGTACTCTTGTGTACGTTGCAGTGACGAAGGATGCAGCATAACAAAGAAGTTGGACTTTTTACGAAGTCGGCAATATTATGAACAGATGGAACTGGAAGAAAAAAAGAGATAAGAATGCATTTCTTGCACTTGAAGACGGCTCCCTATACCGGGGCTATTCAGCAGGCGCAGATTGTGATTCTCTTGGGGAGGTGGTATTTAATACCGGAATGACCGGCTACCAGGAAATACTTTCGGATCCGTCCTATAATGGACAACTGGTGACCATGACCTATCCTGAAATTGGAAATACCGGAATAAATATATCCGACATGGAATCAATAAAAGCATTTGCAAACGGATTTATCATCCATGAACTAAATATTCCAAGTAGCTTCAGAAGTGAAGAATCTTTAAAAGATTTTCTCAACCGGCAGAAAATTCCCGCTATCGCCGGTCTAGATACCCGCGCTCTAACCAGCAGACTTCGTGACCGGGGAACCTTAAAAGGCTATATCTCCATTGAAAATAAATTATCAGAACAAAAAGCAATAGAAACGGCTAAAGCCTGGGAAGGCCTTGACGAACAGGACTACGCCTCAAAAGTATCCTGCAAGCAGACTTTTATTTGGGATGAGGACGGAAGCCTTACAAAATCCTGGGGGATCACAGATACACTTCCCCCTGCCGACCTTAAAATAGTGGCCTATGATTTCGGCATCAAATGGAACATCCTCCGCCAGATGCGGATTGCCGGCATGAAGGTCACGGTAGTTCCTGCAAAAACCCCGGCAAAAGATGTTCTTTCTATGAAACCGGACGGGGTCTTTTTATCAAACGGTCCTGCTGACCCAAAAGGCGTGACGTACGGTGTTGAAAGCGCAAAGACACTCCTGGGGAAAGTCCCCTTGATGGGAATATGTCTTGGGAACCAGATCCTGGGTCTTGCCGTGGGGGCAGAAACCTACAGACTTAAATTCGGACACCACGGATGCAATCATCCGGTCAAAGACTTAAAAACAGACAAAGTAGAAATAACCTCTCAAAACCATAACTTTGCCATAGATCTTAACACAGTAGACAAATCAAAGATTGAGGTCACCCACATAAACTTAAATGATCAGACAACCGAAGGAATTGAACACAAAAATGAGCCCATGTTCTCCCTTCAGTATCATCCCGAAGCATCTCCCGGTCCCCATGATTCTTCCTATCTTTTTAACCGGTTCCGGGAATTGATAAAAAAATCTTAATCTGTACTCTCTTTTTATTGACACAGGAGAAGCTCTTTTTTATACTGATAACTCTTAAAATAAAAACCATATCTGCAAAGGAAACACAAATGGCAAATATCAATCCCCAGGCACAAAGCCTGAATGAAACCATCGAATCAATTAATCCGAGCATTCTCAACCTTCTTTCAGACAGAGGTAGAAACATTTTTTTCCCGGCAAAGGGAATCCTGGGCCAGAGTGCTGAAGCAAAGGGCAAAAAAATAAATGCCACCATAGGTATTGCCCTTGAAAATGACGGCTCACCCATGCGCCTTGAAAGTGTAGTCTCACAGTTTCAGGTTTCACCGGCTGACGCCCTTCCCTACGCACCCAGCCCCGGCAAACCATCCCTTCGGGATGTATGGAAAAGCATGATCTACAAAAAAAACCCCTCACTTGACGGAATAGAGATCAGCCGCCCCATCGTGGGAAACGCTTTAACCCACTCCCTAAGCATCTGCGGATACATGTTCGTAAATGAAGGTGATAAAATTATTACGCCTGAACTTTACTGGGGAAATTACAGGCTGATGTTTGTAAATGCCTATGGTGCCCAGATCGATACCTACACGACCTTTAAAGACAACGGATTTAATATAGACGGACTGGCAGAAAAACTATCCGGTCCAAAAGGTAAAAAGATCGTTATCTTAAATTTCCCGAATAACCCGACCGGCTATACCCCCACGGTTGAGGAAGTAGAAAAAATAACAGATGTGCTGCTAAAAGCAGCTGAAGCAGGAAATGAAATTGTTGCCTTAATAGATGATGCTTACTTTGGGCTGGTTTATAAGGAGGGTATCTTTACTGAATCAATTTTCACCAAACTTGCGGACCTGCATGAAAAAATACTCGCCATTAAAGTGGACGGGGCCACAAAAGAAGATTATGTCTGGGGTTTCAGAGTCGGTTTTATTACTTACGGTATTAAGAGCGGAACACAGGAACTCTATAAATGCCTTGAGGACAAAACCGCAGGCGCGATCCGCGGCAATATATCAAACAGTCCGCACATTTCACAGTCTATACTTCAGACTGCCTATACGTCTGATACCTATGAGGCTGAAAAGAAAGAAAAATATGCTATTCTAAAAGAAAGATATGACAGGGTGAAAGACATCCTGGCTGCAAAAGAAGAATATAAAGATAGTTTTGAAGCCCTGCCCTTTAATTCAGGATATTTTATGTGTATTGATATAAAAGGAGCAGATCCGGAAGCCGTAAGAAAAGTATTGCTGGATGACTTTTCAACCGGGGTGATTGCTGCATCCGGGGTTATCCGTCTGGCCTTTTCAGCCACACCGGTCGATCTGCTCGAAAAGCTTTTTGAAAACATCCATCTGGCCGTTCAGAAATGCAGATAATCTAACACAAATCACATAATTCATAAAAACCTGCAGCCCGTTCATACGGGCTGCTTTTTAGAAACAATGGTTAAACGTGCTAAAAACAATCGGTCATTCAAATCATTCGCTTGAAACTTTTCTTGATATTCTTGCCCACCATCATATTAACTGCATTATCGATCTCAGAAGTTCGCCTTACAGCAGACATAATCACCAATTTAACCGCGAAACCCTTAAAACGGATCTTGAGATCAACGAAATTGAATATGTGTATATGGGTGACAGACTCGGGGCCAGATATGAAAATAAGGACCTGTATTTTGACGATGGAAAAGTTGATTTTGATAAGGTGAAAGAACTGCCGTCTTTTATTGAAGGAATTGAAAATGTCATCAGCAAGCTCAAAAAAGGACTGAACATATCCTTAATGTGTGCTGAAAAAGACCCCTTCAACTGCCATAGATTTGTACTTGTTTCCAGAGCACTTTCTAAAAAAGAAATGTCCATCGAACATATACTGGCCAACAAAAGTACGGTCTCACAGGAAGAACTTGAAAAAAGACTTATTGACAAATATTCAAATGAAAGCCACCAACTCTCTCTTTTCGAACCAAAGAGATCAAGAGAGGAACTCATTGATACGGCATACCAAAAACGGAATAAAGACATCGGACATAGAGCTAATCCAACATCTTAGGACAACGCCTCATTTACCTGTTATAACATGTTAATTTAGTTAAAGGATACTTCACAAGTATACTCCCCAAGCAAGTATAAAACCACAAATTACAATGCAGTCCTTCCTGCCGCAAGCTGTGATTTACTATTGACATCAGATAATTAATCAACTAAATATTAGACTATAAAGACAAACGATTATGGAGCCCCTGTTCATAACTGTTTCTCAAACAGACAATATACAGAGAAAAAGGTGATCTGTATAAAGATTTGAGCTCAAACATTCAGCTCTGACATCCCGTCCGGCCTTTCACTATAATCCCCCAAATTTATACTTTATTTGCTTTTAAAGAAATATGAATGTCAATCTTTTAGCAACATAATAAAGGGAGGAATTATGCAAAGATTTAATGCCACTGAAGAATATCGTAAAGGATATGAACGGGGAATAAAAGACAAATATTCAGCTGAATCTTTTATGGACAATGTAAGCTTTAACAGACTTCTCAACGCATCAGGTAAAGATGAAAGGGAACGTGAACGCGGTTACAAAGACGGCTTGAGAGCAATGCACCACAAACACTGGGAGGATACCGCCGAATACTAAAAAGTAATTATCCACGGTTAAAAGACTTGATTTAATCAATACAGGCGGCCTTAAATTTTTAAAGGCCTGGACGATTAATATTAATTTGAATCATAGGGATAGGATTTAAAAAATTTGAAGGATAAAAAACGGACCGGCAGGGTTATGTTTCCTTCAGACAACGAAAATCAGGTAACAGCTTCCCTTCAAATCATCACTTCTTTTTAATAAGTCCGGGATAGAGTTTTTCTGAACACTCCGGACAAATACCATGGGTAAATTCAGCTTCAGAACGTTCCCGAATATAACTCTCAACACTATTCCAGTAACCCTTGTCATCTCGGATTTTTTTACAGGACGCACAGATCGGGATAAGTCCATGGAGTGTCTTTATTTTTGCCAGAGCCTCACGAAGCTGGTCAAGATTCCGGCTGTTTTGAAGCGCAATTGAAGCCAGTTCCCCAAAGGCTGCCGCAAGAGCAGCATCCTTTTCCGTAAATCCTGTTGTTTTTTTATTCGCCAGGCCCATTAAACCAACAGCCTTACCCTCTATTGCCAGCGGTGCGAACAACACATTAGCAAGAGCAACATGTCCTTCGGGCATAAACCTGACCCACTCGCTTTTCATAAAATCATTGTCAAAAACAGACTTACAGTCTTTATACGCCTCGCTTCTCAAACCGCGAATAGGCATGGGAAGTTCCGGATCAACCGTGCAGTCAAGCCCGCCGGATTCCAGGAACAGAACTTCATTTTCCTGTCCAAGCTCATTCAGAAAGGCAACATATCCTGATCTGGCGCCAGTAAGCTCACAACAGACATCAAATATCTCACGGGCTGTTTTTTCAAAAGAGGAACTTCTCAAAACAGCCCGGGCACATTTCAAAAGTCCGTTTATCTCATCCTGTTTTCTTGAGGCTTCCTTCTCCGTTTTTTCCAGTTCATCTTTTTCAGCTTTATAGCCTTTTTCTCTCTTTTCAAGGATTCGATTTCTTTCAAGCAATTCGTTTATCTCTTCTATGAGCTGGTCCTTTGTCTTATCACTGTATTGCATTTTAAAAACCCCACAATAAAACAGATTTTTTTAGACCGGAACCTTAAGCGGCTAAAAAATTCTAACAAAAAAAACATTTTAGATAACATTTGAATATTCTGTTTAGTTATTAATATAAAAGATCAATAAATTCAAGATAAACGTCAAATAAATCTTACCGCATAAAAACAGCCTCTATTTTCTTAACCTTAGCCTTAACTTTTCCCTTAACCTTTGCCCAGACCTTTCCATTGACATAATAAAGCTAAAAAGCAATAAGCAATTCCATGCAAAACATCTTCAAAACATATTTTTAAAAGGATAAGCACATGAAACAATCATATTATATTTTAACTGCTTTGATTCTCTTATTCATTTTTTCAGGCTGCTATGAATCAAAAGTTCCCTTGTCCAGCCCGTCTTCAAAAGTGGATAAGAACCTTATTAAATACTGGGAGAGCATCCCTACAGAAGAAAACAGTAAAAAGATACTATTGGCTATCTTTAAATTTAATGAAAACGAATACCTTTTAAACCGGGCAGATGAGGGTGATGATGAAACAATTATTGCGAGAGGCTTTACCACGGAAATTAAAAAAATTAAAATCATAAAGGTACAAAACATCAAAACACTGAATGAAAAGGAAAGGACTTATCTCTTTTTTAAATACAGCTTTAAAAAAAATGGGGGTCTGGTTGTAAGTATCCTTTCAGAAAATTTTCTTTCTTTTACCTAAGCTGAGCGATTTTCAGCCTAAAAAAAAACCCTCAGAGTGAAAGAGTT
>CAYLYF010000074.1:0-20518 GCA_964387595.1 uncultured Thermodesulfobacteriota bacterium
TTAAGGCGACATCGCCCTTATTTTTTTGGTCACTTTAAAATCGCTCAGTTTAGGTTAATGTTAATTGAAAAATTAATCGTCGGCAGGATTCACATGCAAATAACAAGCTGAATATTGCAGGATATACCTGCTATGCAATTTGCTGTGTGAAATTTTGCGTAATGTACAGGCTTTAAAAGAGGGGGCGCGTTTATTTTTTTCATAGGAACAAAGGCCTTTTGAGATGGGTTTTTCCGGCTGTAAGTAGCAGATGTCCAAAAACAATTGCAAAACTAATTAAAAAAAATAAAAGAAATAAGCTGTATAGGTTATAGATGACGCAGTTTTCCTGTGGTAATGTGTCTGAAAAACAACTTTGTATGGGGAATTATAGGGGTTAATTGTCTGCAATAGAATAAAAAAATAAAAAGACGGGGAGGACTGTATGAAACTTTTGGAACCTGGCCGTATCGGTGACTTGGAAGTTAAAAACCGTATCATTATGGCCGCGATGGGAGCCCACGGGCTGCATGAGTCTGATGGATCTTTCAGTGACCGCTACATCGCCTATTATGAAGCCCGGGCTGCCGGAGGTGTCGGCCTGATTACCACTGAAGCCACATTTGTTACCCAGGCCCTGGAACCTTTTTCTGAAGAGCTGTTCAGCGTAGCTTCTGATAAACATTTAGCTTCCATGTCACGGCTTGCAGAGCGGCTTCATTCTCATGGCTGTAAGCTGAGCATTCAGCTGACCGCCGGGTTTGGCCGGGTTGTGCCTCCGCCCACGGTGCCGGAAGGTGTCATGCCGGTTTCCGCTTCAGAAACTCTGCACTATTCACCTGTCTGGCCCGAGGACCCTGATTTCATCTGCCGGGAAATCACCACTGAGGAGGCCGCAGCACTGGCCCAGTCTTTTGGCTATGCCGCCATGCGCTGCCGTGAAGCCGGTGCTGACTGTGTTGAGCTGCACGGCCACGAAGGGTATTTGCTGGACCAGTTTATGACCGGCCTCTGGAACAGAAGGACTGATCGTTATGGCGGTTCCCGGGAGAAGCGTCTCACCCTTGCCCGTGAAGCCATTGCTGCCATTCAGCGAGATGCCGGTCCTGATTTTCCCATAATTTACCGTTACGGCATCACCCACTATCTGGAAGGCGGCAGAGAAGAGGAAGAAGGGCTCTGGCTTGCTAAAGAATTTGAAAAAATGGGGGTCAGCGCTTTGCATGTTGACGCCGGCTGCTACGAGACACACTGGTGGCCCCATCCGCCCCAGTTTTTTCCTCCGGCCTGCATGGCCCACCTGTCCGAAAAAGTCAAAAAGGTCTGTTCCTTGCCGATCATTGCAGTGGGGCGACTGCAGTACCCTGACGCAGCTGAAAAGGTACTGGCTGAAGACCAGGCCGACTTTATCGCCATCGGAAGAGGGCTGCTGTCTGAGCCGGAATGGGTCAATAAGGTTGAAAGCGGAAAGGCAGCAGACATCTGTCCCTGTGTGGCCTGTCATGAAGGCTGCAAGTGGCAAATGATTGCGGGTCAGCCAACCAGCTGCGCGCTGAACCCGAGCTGTGGTCATGAAATTGAGTGGAAGCTATTGCCGCTGAAAGAAAAACGCACCCTGCTGGTCATCGGCGGCGGGCCGGGCGGAATTGAAGCGGCCTGCGTGGGAGCGGAGCGCGGGTTTGCGGTAACCCTGTGGGAGGCTGCCGATCGGCTGGGGGGAACCCTTTGGACGGCGGCAAAGCCTGATTTTAAACACGATATTGCTGACTATATTAAATATATGACGCAGCTTGCGGGCCGTTTGCCGATAAATATTGTTCTGAATAAACGGGCTGATGCAGCGGCTGTGCAAAACTTTGGTGCGGATCATGTGATTATTGCCACCGGGTCCAGAATGGAGCCCCTTTCTTTTAACGGTAAAGTCGCGGACAGTGTGCTGACTGCCATTCAGGTATTTAACGGGATGGAACCTAAGGGAAAACATGTGCTGGTGATGGGCGGCGGAATTATGGGTACGGAAACAGCGCTTTATCTGGCACGCCAGGGCAAACAGGTGACCATGACCACCCGCCGGGAAGCCGAAGAGCTTGCCCGGGAGCTGTTTGATCACAACAACCGGGATATGCTTTTGCGGATGGTCAAGGGGGAAGACATTCAGGTGCTTTCAAAAACAGTGCCTGTTAAGCTGGAAGAGGATGGTGTCGTGGTTGATCAAGAAGGTATTGAAAAGAAAATCTCTGTTGACAGTATGGTGTATGCCGGTCCGTTGACTTCACAAAAAGAACTTTTCGAATCGCTCGAAAACACGGATAACGTGACTTGTATTGGTGACTGTGTGGAGCCCGGCCGGATCATGGATGCCGTGTGGGGCGGGTTTAATACTGTCCGGGAAATTGAAAATAAGTAATTAAACTGCCCTCCCGACAGCCGGGAGGGATTCAGCCTATTTGAAAGGTGTCGCCATGGATAGTCCTGCTAAGCCAAAAAAATTTGCCGGAATTGAAGTTGCGCCGGATTTGCGCAGATCCAACTTTTTCTTTCTATATCTGAACACGCTCTTTATCGGTATGCTCGTGGTACTTCCGTCTCTGATTCAGCCGGCCTTTTTAAAAGATGTTATTAAGGTCTCTCCGGATTTTTTCGGCTTTACCAACGCGTTTCTCCAAAACATGAGCCAGATCGCTACCCTGGTCTTTGTTGCGGCTATCGGCGTGCTGTCTGATAAAATCGGCCGGAAGGTTCTGGCAATCATCGGCTTTGGCGTGCTGTGCCTCTTTTATTACCTTTACGGGCAATCAAATGAAATTTCAGCCGCGCTAAGTATTTCAGAAGGATTTTCAGCGAAAATCTGCGCACTTCTAAGCTTTGCGCCCTCCCGGGCAGCAGAATTTACCGATTTTGCACCCAGCCTATTAACAGCCTACCTGATCCGGTTTGTAATTGGTATCGGTTTCATCCTCTGCTTTCCGCAGTTTATAACCATGGTGGCTGATTATACCCGTGAGAAGGACCGCGGCAAGGGCATGGCGTTTAACGGAATCATGATGGGCCTGGCAAGCATCATAATTTTTGCGGCTGTTGCACCTATTGGGCGAAAAATTGGTGTTGGCGGGCTCTTTGTTTTTGCATCGGTGCTGGCCTTTGTCGGAATGGTCTCAACCTGGGTCTTTCTCAAGGAGCGTCTGCCTGAAATAAAACCGGGTGAGAAAAAGGATTTTAAACATCTTTTCCCTTTGGTGATGAAAAGCCCTACGATTAAGGCAAGCTATCTTTGCTGTCTGGTCGGTCGTGCAGATATAAATGTGATGGCAACATTTGTCGTCGCCTGGGCTGTACAGCGGGGTGCCGCACTGGGGTTGACATCCGAAGCTGCCACCATGAAAGGGGCTGTTCCTATGATTGTGATGGGTGTTGTTTCTTTTGCGGCTTTTCCAATAATCGGAAATTTGCTGGACCGGTGGGGGCGGATTCCAACAATCATTGTGACCCTCTTTTGCTCCGGTGCAGGGCTTATGCTGCTGAATATCTGTTCGGGCCCTTTTTCCGGCCTGATGTATGTGGGGGCATCGCTGGTGGGTGTGGGCATATCGGGTACTGTTGCGGGTGCTAATACCCTTGCCACCGATGCTTCTCCGAAAGCCATGTTGGGGACGGTTCTCGGCGGCTTGAATACCATGCAGCCTCTGGGGATGCTGTTTTTTCTTCAGCTGGGAGGATATTTATATGATGTCCTTGGCCCCGGCTGGGCCTTTGGAATAAAGGGCGTTGTCGATATACTGCTGGCTGTCTGGTTGTTTGTGAATAGAAAAAAAATATATGCCGAAATGCAATCTGTTGAAAATCCGGTTGTCTAATTTCTGCAAGATTACAGCAGTGCTTATTTTTATTGCTTGAGGTAAGCCTGTAAGAATGCTATAGGTCAAATTACCTAAAAATATTTTGGTATGGCCTTTGTTATTCCCATGATTGTAATGAACTTCCATCCTTTAAGAAACAAGGGGATATGCAAAACAGTACTGGCATAAAAAGAAAAAAACCTGCAAAAAAAAACGTGGGGCGCCTGCCCCGCAAAGAAGTGCTGCTTGAAATCAATGAGCGTATTCGCTCAGAAGTAAAAAATGAGAATGACCCGGTTATTGTTTTTGACAGCAAAAGTAAAATTATTCTGTGGAACAATGCCTCAGAAATTGTATTTGGTTATTCAGCCGGAGAGGTGATCGGCAGGGATTTTAATATTTTAATCCCGGAAGAATATTACAACCTTAATAAATACAGAATTCGATTGATGCTGCAAACCGGGGTCGCAGAATTTTCCAAAACACCTATTGAGCTGGCTGTAAGAAAAAAAGACGGTTCCGACGTTATCGTTGCGCTTCATCCGGCGATGTTGAAAACAAGGGAAGAGATATTTTTTTCTATTGTCGTTCGTGATGTTTCTAATGAAAAGTTCCACGGCACAACTCAAGAAAACACGAATATCTGCCAGGCTTCTGTCGATCCGGGTTTTGTCAGGGATTTTGAAAAAATTGTCAGTATGGCCGGTACATTCTTAGGTGCCGACTTTGCTGTTTATCAAAAAATTTCGGATTCTTTTCTATATAGTGAGGCAAGCTGGAAGGCTCCTGATGATTTCAAAAAACTGAGAGAAAAAAGAGGGACCGTTTGTTATTTTATTATTAAAAAAAATAAACAGCGGCCGAGTCTTATTCATGGTCTTGATAAAAGCGCTTTTACAGAAACGGATCCGACGGTTAAGCGTAACAGCATCAAAACAGTTTTAGGGAGTGCTGTTATTAACGGTGAAAAAGCTATCGGAACATTATGTGTTTTTTATCATGAGGATAAAAAACCGGACGAAAATGAGCTTCGGATATTTACTCTCCTTTCACGGGCGATTGAAGACAGGGAAGCTCACATCAGGACACAGGAAGAACTCGCGCAAAACCGGCGAAAGCTGGATATCACTAAAACCAACATCAGGCGCCTATCAAGACAGATCTTATTGTACAGAGAGGAGGAAAGGAAGAATATTTCCGTAAACCTCCATGATGAGGTCGGCTCAATGGTTGTTTCCTTAAGCTCGGGTCTGACGATCGCGAAGGAAGAGATCAAAGACGGTAATCTGGACGAGGCGCTCCTACAGATCATTCAGATAAAGAAAAAACTGGACAATGCCGTGGATAATATAAAAAACATTGCTGTTGAATTGAGGCCGCCTGATTTAGACATCATTGGCCTTAAAGGAGTTCTGGAGGAATATTTTTTAAACATTGAAGAACAAACAAAGATCAAAATAGATTTTACCTTTGCTTTAAACGACATCTGTCTGAATGATACCCTATCGACCGCATTATACAGATTTATACAGGAGAGCATGAGCAATAGTATCAAACACTCCAGTGCTGACAAAATTTCAGTTGTGTTAAGGACGACAGGGAACAGTGTAAAACTTGAGATTAGCGATGACGGCCGGGGTTTTAATAGAGAAGAGGTCAGTCAGGGAAAGACCCCAAAAAAAATAGGTCTCTGGGGAATGAAAATGCGGGTGCAGGCCCTGGGGGGGAAGCTCAGTATAGAATCACAGGTTTGTAGAGGAACAAGCATTACTATTGATCTACCGTTGCAGGAGAAATGACATAATGGCCATAAAAGTGATTTTAGCAGATGATCATGCGGTGGTACGGGACGGTGTTAAAGCTGTCATCGAACGGAAGGGTAAAGATATAAGAATTATTGGTGAAGCAGAAAACGGAAAAGATGTTTTAGAAATGTACGGGGATAAACCGGCGGATGTATATGTTCTCGACATCTCCATGCCGCTGCTGAACGGTATTGAGACCACTGACAGGCTTAAGAAACTTAATCCGGAAAATAAAATAATTATTTTAAGTATGCATGACGGCATGGCGTATGTTGAAAAGGCGCTCCAGGCCGGTGCGGAAGGGTATATATTGAAAAAAGGGGCTACCGAAGAAGTGATACATGCCATACGTGAGGTCTATAAGGGTGAACGCTATCTGAGTCCCCGGATAGCGAAACATGTCATCCAGGGATTTCTTGAAAACAAACGAGATACGGATCAGACGACGCCGTTTGCGAAACTTACCCGGCGGGAGCGGGAAGTACTTCAGCTCATTGCAGAAGGTCTGACTACAAAAGAAATAGCCCAAAAGCTGAATATTTCTACAAATACGGCCCATGTGCACACAAACAATATCATGCAGAAACTTAACATCCACAGCAGGACTGACCTGGTTCGTTTTGCCCTGAAAGAAGGGATTATTCAGATGTAGCCTGAAACCCGGCTGCAGTTATTAGAAAAATAATTAAAAAAAAACAAAAAAATAACCTGTCTGGGCTATGGGATCTATTTTTTTTCTCTGATAGTATCGTTTCACTTATTTGAGGGGAGATAAGGTATAGCTTTTAGATTGCCGAACAATATTCTCAACAATTTACATACATCATAAGTGTTTGATTACCAAATGTGTCCCTATTGAACAGAGTACCACCAGGGACTTACTTTTAGGAGGGGAAAACACGGTGAATCGTTTTGCAGAGTTTCTGGTCAGAAATCGGGTGATATTACTGATTATTATCGGTATCATTACTGTATTGTTTTTTTACCAATGCTTAAAGCTTCCCATTAAGACCTGTTTTGCAGATCTTTTGCCGCAGAAACATCCCTACATTCAGGTACACAATAAAATTCGTAATATTTTCGGCGGTGCAAACCAGGTCCTGATCATGGTCCAGGTCCGTGAAGGAGATATTTTCAATTCTTCAACACTTAAGAAGGTGAAATGGATCAGCGAAGAGCTTGAAAAAATACCGGGTGTGGATCCTTATAAAATACGGTCTATCTCAGTACCCAAGATGAAGGACTTCAGCTTTTCTTCAGGCACGATGAAAATAGACCCCCTCATGTTTCCGGATATTCCCCAAAATAAAGAGGAAATGGAAAGACTCAGGGATAAAATTTATAGCAACTCACGCTATTATGGGCCTTTTGTGTCATTTGACAGTAAAAAAACGCTTATTATGGTTGATTTTCTTGAAGAGGATATTGATTATCCGGTGGTGTTTAAGGAGCTTAACCGTATCCGTGATAAGACCGAAGATAATAATCATATTATAAACATTGCCGGTGAACCGATGCACCTGGGCTATATTGATTTTTATACCAGTCAGGTCCTGTTGATTCTCGGCTGCACTGTTATCGGCATTATTCTCATGCTTTTCATGTATTACAGAAGTATACGGGCCATTTTTATCCCTGTGCTTTCAGCGGCCATGAGTGCTGTCTGGGGACTTGGATTTATGTCTCTGCTGGGATATAGCCTTGATCCGCTTATCCTGGTTCTGCCTTTTCTCATAGCTCTTATGACTGCCCGCCATTCCATGCAGTGTATCAGCCGTTATATGGAGGAGTACAAGAGGGAGAAAAATATGGAGGCCGCTGCCGTAAAAACCATAGCCTCAATGTTTCTTCCGGGTGTTACCAGTATTATTACCGATGCGCTCGGTATCGCACTGGTTGCCATTGCGACCATACCCGTCCTGACCCATATCGCAGTGGCATGCAGCTTCTGGTGTGTTGCGACGGTGATCCTTTCGGTGATTCTAACGCCTCTGCTGACGTCCTGTTTTCCTGAAACCGAACGGATGCGAAAGTATATTCATCGGACACTGACGAATGATAAGACGGGCTACCGGGAAAAACTTCTTGGCTGGATCGGGCGCTGGATACCGCGCCGCGGAAAATGGGTTGTGGCCGTAGTTTCGATTCTTGTGGTTGCGGTGGGGTGGAACTATGCTTCACAGATCCGGGTGGGCGATTTCATGCCCGGTTCATCGATCCTTTGGCCCTTCCACCGATATAACAAGGATGCTTTTCGTATTACCTTCAGCATGCCTCTTTTGAATCCCCTCTATGTGATTCTTGAAGGCGACGACGGCTTTGAAGAAGGCTTTGAAGAAGGCCGGGGCGGATTTGTAACACGCGGGACAACCCTGCGCGAAATTGACCGATTTCAGCGTTATATTATGAAACATGAAAGGGTGATGTTCGTAAATTCAATTGTTAATACTGTCCCGGGCTTTTTGATGTCAACCTATGAAGATGACCCCCAGTGGTATCATCTGCCCCGTGCCGACAAGGTTCTTCATTTTATTACACACAGGATGCTCTTTTCCGGAGCGCCCGGGACCTGGGACAAATATGTGGGGATGGAGGATAAATATGCCAATATCGTGATTTACTGCCGCGATAAAATGCCAAAAACCACTGAAAGCGTTCTGCAGTACATTGAGGATTATATTGCTGAGACACCCGGTCCGCCGGGCGGCCGCTACCTTCTGGCGGGAGGAGCTGTGGGAGTTCAGGCCGGGGTGCGGGATGTCATTGCCGGTGCCCAGATATGGAATTTGATCTTTGCCCTGGGCGGTGTTTTTCTGTTTTGCGCCATTAACTTCAGGTCATTCACTGCCGGGTTTATCCTGACCGTTCCCCTTGCCGTATCCAACGTCCTTACCTTTGCCCTCATGGGGGCTTATAATATCGGGCTGACAGTCAACACTTATCCGGTTGCCTCTGTGGGTATCGGTCTCGGGGTGGACTATGGGATTTATTTTATGAGCCGCCTGATCGAAGAAGGGAAAAGCGGCGCAGGTCTGGATGAGGCCATTTATCAAACACTACGGACTAACGGAAAAGCCATTATTCAGATCGCGTCCACCCTAACCGTGGGACTGCTTATCTGGATTTTTTCTCCGCTGAAATTTCAAGCGGAAATGGGTGCTCTGCTGGCCATCCTGCTCTTTCTTAATATGCTGGGAGCGCTGTTTCTGGTGCCCACATTGACTTGTATTATTAAACCGAAGTTTGTCACACAATTAAAATAGATGGAGGAAGGGAAATGAACATAAAATTGTTGTCCCGAATTTTCGTATTTATTTTATTTGTTATTTGTCTGACACCCTGCTTTGGCCGGGCATCAATAATGATGTTTGATGAAAAGCTCAGAGTCAAGGGCAGCCTGTATGAATTTATGATTTACCGCACGAATTTAAAAGAGGAGGAGCGTCAGTACCGCGATACGGAATTGGGTCTGATGCGGAGCAAGGCAACTCTTGAGCTGCTCTACAAGGCGGTTGAAAAGCCGGACCTGGAGGTAAACATTTTCGGGTTTTTCCATTACTGGCATGAATCCGTTCCTGATATTGACGAAGAATACCGCCGCTCAATCTCAACCCGGGATCACAAGAGATATCAGGGCCCGTTTTTTGACCAGGACGACTGGGTGAACGAGCTGTATGTCGACATGTATGCCGGGAAGTGGAACTTGCGCTTGGGAAAGCAGATCGTTGTCTGGAGCGAAGTTGCAATGGTACGAACAATCGACATGATTAATCCGCTGGATCTCAGGTATACCAATCCGGGAATTGACCCGTGGGACGAGATAAAGCTGGGCCTGTGGATGATGCGCGGGTTTTATAACTCGTCTTTGCCGGGACAGCTGGTATTCGAATGGATATGGATCCCCGGCGATTTTGAGCAAATAAGAACCGGCATGGAGGGGACCAGCAATGGAAACGGCATCGTAAGTCCCGGGGGGCCTGAAGACCGCAGGCCCAGGGCATACGGCATGAAATCCCTTGCGGACCGGATAATGCACCAGGCACGGCCGGCCTTTAACATTCGAAACTCTCAGTTCGCATTCAGGATACGCGGTAATTCGGAGCTAAAGCTTTTCGATGAATATTATTTGCTGGACTGGACCCTGAGCTGGTTTCACGGCATGCGGTCCACTCCGGTGGCACGAACCCGAACACTCGGCAGTCCCAGCAAGATGAACCTGAACCCCAATACCTTCAACGGGCTAATGGGTGCACATGCCCTGTCTCGCGTCTTTGGAGGCTCATTCCCTGATTTCCCCAGCGACAGTTTTATGAAGTATAAATTTTTTGATGCGATCGGAGCCAGCTGCCAGAGCTTCATTCCATCACTGGACGGAGTGCTGAGGGCTGAGGTGGCATATGAAATCGGTCTTCCCATTAACACGACATTGCCAAAACATATTGATGACTCTGGCAATTATTATACCGGAAACTCCGAGCGGGACCAGATAAACTTCGGGTTCACCTTTGACAGGCCTTGTGTCATCCCCTGGCTCCAGGACCGGGGGTGGGATGCCTTTGACATTTCAGCGGGATGGGCTTTCCAGCGCAAGTCCGGAAATGTCAGCAGAAGGTGGGAAACTTTCGGCTGGCGGGAGCGCACCCAGTCGAATTTCCTCCTTACTATAAAAAGCCGTTTTTACCACAGCGAGCTTCGTCCGGTAATATCCATGAAGTACAATACCAGAAACTGGGGCTATTGCGGGTTTGTGCTTGCATATCTGCCTTCGGCGCACATGCGGTACCAGCTCGGTTTCATGTGGATGTTTGCCAAGGACCCGACCGATTCCGGCGAAGCTTCCGCAGAAAATGGTGATTTTCTATTTTTTAAGATCGGTTATGAATTTTAGAGGAGGACTGTTATGAGAATATTGACTGTCGGCATGGCCTGTTTAATCTTGTTATTGACAGCAGGCCCGGTAAAGGTTTTTTCAGGAGAAGTTTCTTTCCCCACATACAGTTATGAAGGAGAAGCGCTGCAGAAGGTCAGACAGTGGGAAAAGCAATGGGTGGGGAAAAAAATCAGTGCTGAAAATCTGGATCAGGTGAAGGACTATGTGCACGAAGGCGTTTCCATGGCAATTAAGGACCCCAAAAACCTCGGAGCGGAGTCGCTGTGGTTTACGGTGGCGCCTTACCGGCCATATACGGTTTCAAAAGGTGTTGTCGCAGCCACAAAAAAATATGCTCCGGAAAGTAAGCTGGATGAGGATGAGATGCTGACCGAGTACGGGAAGGTCGCCGGGTATCCGTTTCCCCAGCCTAAGAGCGGAATTGAAATGGCATGGAATTTTGCCGGAAATAGCCGGGGGGACAGCCATAGGGAATTTACCTACGGTCCTGTTGTGAACTGCCGGACAAAGTCCGAGCGTCAGGCCGGCATGCACCGTTCGGAGCTTTTCTGGATCGGACGGATGGAACTGGCTCCGCTTCCAAGCATTGCCCCGAAGGATAATCCGCGCGGAATTGCGCGGTCCTGGTTTCAGCGTCATACGGCACCGGTGGACTTCGTAGACACTACCATCCTCGAACTGCAGTATCAGGATCACAAAAGGCAGGAAGACCTGTGGGTGTATACAGTGATGTTCCGGCGCATCCGACGCTACTCTGCCAGCCAGAGAACCGACTCCATTGACGGAACCGACATGATTTATGACGATCAGGATGGCTGGTATACCCATGTAAATAAAAACACCTACTCGTACAAGGGCCGGAGGGAGTTTCTGGTTGCCCGGCATCAGGACGCAAAACAGCTTCAGAGGATCAAGGGTCAGGGATTCTGGGATGGGGTCCAGCGTGAGCGTGTGAACCACTGGGTTGTTGAAGTTAAAAGCCGGGATAAAAATTACATTTACAGTAAACAGATCTGGTATCTGGATCCGGAAAACTGGCAAATGAACTTTAAAGTCATGTACAACCGTCAGGGTCAGCTTTGGAAGATGTATGAACTGTTTTATGATGAATATCCGATGCCAAATGGCGGCAAGACGGCATTGTTCAGCGGAGAACATGTTGTTGATTTTATCCGCAGCCACGGTACCTGTGATATTCGAGAGCTGAAAGAGGTGGGTAAGCCTATTCGTCCGGACTTTTTTCAGACAAAGAGTCTTAAGCAGAAAAGCTACTAAAGAATGGGGAATGGCGAGCGGGGATTTCGGAATAACTTTGAAAAAATTATTTAATATCTATGGGTGTAAACCGTGACTGGTGATAGAAAATACTTAATAAATTTCATTATAACCGTTGTTTTAACTGTTTTTATGATTTCCGGCTGCGGCAAGTTTGACCGTTCGAACATAAAGATGCCGGAGTTTTCTTTTGTGACCACTGAAAACCTTCACAGTGTGGCCTATGTGGATCAGCGATATATCTGGGTATGCGGAAGATATGGAACAATCTATCACAGTTCCGATAATGGAGACACATGGCAAAAACAAAAAAGCGGTGTTAATGAGCTGCTGGGGAGCATTGTTTTTGTAAACCAAAAGGAGGGTTGGGCGGCCGGCGTTAAAGGAAACATCCTGCATACCACAGATAGCGGCGAGACATGGACCGCTCAAAAAAGCGGGATGGAATTCAACATCCTTGACCTTTTTTTTCTGAACCGTGATTTTGGATGGGCTGTGGGTGAAAGCGGTATGATCCTCCACACTGTAAATGGCGGCAGGGAGTGGAAACAGCAGGGGAAGCCTGACGACACTTTCTATAATGATGTCTTTTTTGTGGACCGCTCAATTGGGTGGATTGCCGGAGAGTTCGGCACTATTTTACATACACAGGATGGGGGGGCGACATGGAAGCCCCAGCCGTGTGCGGATATCGAAGCAACTGTTGCGGAAAGTGACTGGGACCGGCCTTTGCCAGCTCTCTACGGTCTTTATTTCAAAGATCAAAACGAAGGCTGGGCCGTGGGGATGGACGGAATTATTTTAAAGACTTTAAACGGCGGAGAGTTGTGGCGCCAAATTCCATCGGGTACGGAAAAACCGCTTTATTCCATTGTGGTCGGAAAAAACAGGGGCTGGATCGTGGGCAATAAGGGACAGTACCTGATGTCTGAAGATAACGGACAAACATGGTCTCTGAAACATGGAAGCATCAAGACAAGGTTCTGGCTGCGGGAGCTGGCTTTCAGTAATGACCAGCAGGGTATCATTGTCGGTGCCCGAGGAACCATTGTGCAAACAAAAAATGCGGGCCAATCCTGGACCCTTATTTCCGGTTACCGATATGATATGGAAGAATTCGGTTTATCGGATTTTTAAATGAACGCACATAATTATAACAGAATAATAAAGAGGTGCTGTTATGAAGAAGATTAAAAAGGTTCAGCTTATAGTTCCGTTTATGTCTTTTTTGCTGTTGCTTTGTGCCGGCTGTGATGATGTTGATGTTGACGATAAAAAAATAGGGGTTATCTATGTGGTCCATGGCGGTATGGATGTTGTCAAGCCCCAATACATGTTTGATGCCGCGGTACATCAGTTTTCCTATAATCATAATCATGCAATTTATAACTTTATCATATGGAATCCGCTGTTCTGGAACACGGTTCTTGACGGGGACGCAACTGAATTTGCCAAGAGATTTCTGGTTATGTATAAATTCGGCTACGACCGGATGGGCGGCAGAGATCCCTATATGGATATTGTGGATCAGCAGGTGATTGATATGCAGGCAGCTCTGGACAACAACACCCTGGGACTGGAATTTGAGGTTGACTGGGCAGGATACATGGCTGCAGACGCGGTAGATCATTATGCGTATCCGCGTTTTATCTATAATGTTCCCAATTTTCTGAACGGGTTTCCACCGCTCATGGGATTTTCCAAACACACATACTGCGGTGAAAACGAGCCCGATGGTCCCTGGGAGGACTGTGACCCGGAACGGTACAATGTGGACGGTCCGGTTGAGCGGCTTCTCAAAAAAGGGGTTTCAAAGATCATTGCGGTCGATACCACCACCTGCGGTGTGCGCTTTTCAAAATCATTTGACGTTATAGAAATGACCAAGAAGGCTCTTGAGAACTGGAATGCTGCCCACTGCACCGACATTCCCCTTGTCTGGGTAAATGACCCGAACGATCTCATGATAAAGTCCTATCCGACGGAACCCAAGCGCTGGACCAATAGCTCAGATGACCCGACAACGGATGCAAATGTCCCGCTGGACAATAGCAATCCGATCGCGAACGATCCGGATCTTGCCCTTATGCTTACCGAGGGAATTGAAGTCGCTTTTTCCGATACGGTTTCTGATAACGATACAGGGGTTATCCTGTTTAATCACGCCATCCATGATTACAATGAATATTTCGATCCCAAGATCGATGACACCCTTATTCTGAATGAAAATATCAAATCACTGCTGATAGAGAGACACCCCGGAATCGATACCGACAATATCATCGGGGCTTTTGGCGGTATCAAGAAGATCAATCCTGAAAACGATCTCGAGGAGCGGGTCAGGGATCAGCGGGGGGAAACTTACGGCTATGCATGGCTGTATCAAAGCGACAAACAGTTTCCGGATAAACCCTGGGGATATCGTTACTGGGATGCCTGTGAATATTTGATAGACCAAGGTGTCAAACATATTGTGATCGGTTTTCCACAGATGATTGCCGATAATAATTTAAACCTTATTGAGGTTCCTAATCAGTTCGGAAAGGAGCTCGGTATAAAGACCTGGGCAAAATATGAAGAAGGGGATTTCACGCTTTATCCGGAGGTCGGACACCCTTTTGCTGATCATTGGGGTGTCTGGGTCGATGAAAAATGTGAAGACAGTGACGGTGGCGGACAATTGGACTGCTGCTTTGTCATGGGGGGCTGTCCGGATAATGGGACCTATGCGGATAATGGAACCTATCCGCCTCTCCGCCAAACAGCCTTTGATAAGAAACGCAACGATCTGGATCCTTCCCTTGCTTATGACATGAGCGAGTATGGTCACCTGGGATATGACCCGGAGCAGGGAGCCCCCGATCATAATGGGCCGGTGCAGGATCAGTACACGGGAACCTGGGACATGTACCGACCGCCAAATGATGATCCGCGGATAGTAACGATGCTGGTTAGGCATGTTCTTGATGCAGTGAAGGATAATAGTACAGCAGGCCGTACTGTGCAATAACTGATAATGACAACCTAAAGGAGATGTAACTTATGAAAGAAATTCCCTATTATGAAAGAATTGTTAAATCACTCGAGCCCCTTTCTCCTCAGCTCATGACAGAGTATAACGGGGAGGACATCACCGAGTTCAATGAAATTAAAACCGAAACGATGACCCAGCACCTGCGTGCTTTTAAGGCTGACAAGATAAAAAAAATCCTTACCCTGAACACGGAAGTCATGGGCGGTAAAATTGTTGTCTACGGCACGACCATCATTCCAGAAGACGATTGTCCGCTGCCAATTTTTACCTCGGAGATTGTGTTTACGGCAACGCATCTCAGTCTGCGTGTTGATTCTATTCCGCTGGCGGACTGTGCCATGGATGAAGCTTATCTGGAGACATACATTATGCCGATGGAGGATTTGTGGAAAAAGTACAAAGACATGGAGGGTGCCGGAATTGAGCGCTATGTCTGGCAGCGGGTTCAGCTCTCACCTTTTTATACTTACGGAAAATATAAATACGAACTTGAAAATATCGGGGAAAAGGCTCTGGATATTACCATGGAGTACCTGGACCTTTATGTGAAGTTGTGGGAAAATGTTCAGCCGGCCGACCCGGATTACATGAAACGGCTTAACAAAAGAAAGGAGGTCATGCTCAAGACCATGTGTGAGTATGACCCCGGCGAATTCTGGCTCAAGCAGGACCTTGGCGAAGAAAAAGCCAAAAAAATACTGGCTCTGTTATTCTAAAAATGATAGAGAAAAACGGTTCAGACAGAAACATTATGCAGACAACAATATGTTATTTAAAGGAGAATTTGAAATGTCGGTACACGAGTTGACCCCGGAAGAGCGCGACCGGATGATGGAAAAGGCCATGAAAAACATGAAGATTAAGCGGCAGCACCTTTCCCGGGAAGAGCTTGAGAAGGAGATCATCGATTACCTCAGTAAAAAACAGCCCTGCAGCCTGGCGACCTGCGGCAAAGACGGTGCGCCGCGTATCTCGGTGGTGGACTATGTGAACGATGGGCTGATCATTTATATTCTCAGTGAGGGAGGAGACAAATTTAAGAACCTTAAAGAAAACAACCGGGTGGCTGTGGGGATCGGTACCGGCTCTAAAGCCTTAAAAACAAGGGGGATCAATATCTGGGGCACGGCGGATGTCTTTGCTGACGGTGATCCGGAATTTGAAGATGCTATTAAGCTTTTTAAACAGATTTTAGAAGAGATGGCAAAGGCCGTTGGTGCGGACGCTGATATGATTCTCCCCAGAAACATGCTGCGGTTTATCCGGGTAACACCTAGCCGGATGGTCTACCATCATACGGTAAAAGGCATCAAACACGCACTCTGGGAAATCAAACCAGAAAAGAACTAACAATAGTAAAGATTGAAACAGCATACTACGGGAGGAAAAATGACAGAAAAGTTCACTGAAATCCGCATTCTGGATAATTTTTATCAGACTTCCAGCTTTTATCCCATGCCGGTTATTCTTGTTAGTACCCTTAATGAAAGTGGTTCTACCAACCTTGGTCCTTATTCCCTTTGTTTTCCCTATGTAGTTACCGGCGGTGAAAAGCATTCCATGCTGTTGATTGCCCGTGCCAGCAGCAATACTGCTCTGAATATAACACGATCCAAAGTATGCTCGCTTAATTTTATTCCCGATAAAAAAAAATACATGAAAAATTGTGTACAACTGGGTTTTCCGGGTGAGACCACAGAGGAGAAGATGAAAAACAGCATTTTTACCCTGTTGCCTTCAACCCGAAGCGAACCATTACCAAATGGTTTAATAAAATTCCCTGACATCGTGGATGAAGCGGTTCAGGTCATGGAATGTACCTGGGATGATACGATAGCTCTTCAGCCCGTCCCATCATCTGCAGGATCATCCTATTTTGTTCTGGTAATTGACAAAATCATCATGAAACAAAAATGGAAAGATGCACTTTTAAAAGGAAAAGCTTTTCCTCGTCTTCCGGTTGATTTCGGCTTTCGCGACAACATACGTTTCTGGTTCAGCAAACATTCCAAACCCTATTCGATCAAGGTTTCAGGAAGCAAAGCCGCTCCTGTGGAAGCGGTTCAGTATGCCTGTACCCGTTTTGATCCTGACATAAAATGGGAAAAGGAAGCCTGTGAAAAAATAGTTAAAGTACCCAATGTTTTTTTGAAGCGTGTAATTGGCGGCGTTGTGAAAGCGGCAAAAAAAGAGGGTGTTACCATTATCACCCCCGAGTTTATGGATAAGATCCAGGACAAGCGATCATCTGAGAAAAAGTAATAGTGGATTTCCCTCTGGTTTTATAGACAGACCGAGGTCCCAAAATACGCCTCTTCAAGCGCATACAGGTTCATCTGCGAATCGAATTTGATATTTCAGTAAACGCCACACTCTGAACAATCAAGGGGCGGAAAGCAAAGGTTCTCAATAATATGAGGATGCCCTGCTGTCAGACTTACAGGACGGTTCGACCTTTTTTATAGGTGAAGAACATCCTGCAGAGAACATGATGTAAAAATGCATGGCAGTCTCAAGTCCAATTGTGTTCTGCCAAACCTTGTCCCGGCAAACATGATAAAATAATCTGCAAATTATCCATTTTTCGTCATGTTAAGAGGAAAGGAGGGAAAAGATCAAAAGTTAAATTTCAGGTCTTCGCGGGCAACTTTTGTTGCTTACTTAAATCCAACCATAAAAGAGGGTGTGTGATGTTGAAAAAAATGCTGATTTATCTTTTTGCTATTTCCCTTATGATCGGAACAATTGTTATTTGGCCTTCATACAATGAAGCATCTACCGATAATTTGACACCGGTCGAAGAAAAAGTGGGTATACTGATAACTGCCTGGGGCCTTCCCGACGGTGAGAACCACGATTATTATTTAAGCCTTGCGGATCAAGCCATTGGTTACAAGACCGAGTATGAGGGCCAGCCCTGCAGAGCCGAATTTTCCGTGGGGCCTTTTCCGTACCAGTCAAGCATGAATATTCAGCCGTTTCATGTACTGTTTGAGGTGACGGTCCCCGACCTTTCTACTGCATACGATGGCAGCGGTATTTACAAGTTAGCGGACGGTGTCTACGAGGGTCTCCATCCAAGTGTATCCCCCGTGTTGCCGGAAGATATTCCGGAAGGTATACCCGTCACCGCGCTTAAAGATTTGCTCGGATCGGACGGAAGTTCCACTTATGCTCTTGATCCGAACACCGGTGAAGACCCTTTGGCAGGCTATTATCGAATAGGTGATGCCAGAGCAGACCCCAGAGCTCCGTTTCCCAACGGTGTGTCGGATTTCATTGAGGCCCACCCGGCCAGAGCTATTCGTAATTACGGTGTGTCGGGAGGTCCGTCCGATCCTGTTGAGGCAGCCAAGCTGCCCCCGGAAATTCTGCTGTCTGAATCCGTGACCCAGGATCTGCTTGAAGCGGACTTCGGAGATAAGATTGATGTGCGCCACGGCTATTATGGCTGGGTGCCGGGCGTTACCAAACATATGGCTGATGTGGCTGAGGAGTTCGGTCAGGAGGGGTTTACAAAACTGCTGCTCGCCCGGGAGACGACCGACAACAACCGCTTTGCAAACGTATTTTCAACCGGCAATTCATGCAGGCAGCGGCTGTGTGAGATCGGGGTGCTGGACGAGATGACCATTGACCAGACCCGCCAGGTTGGGCGGACCCCTGAGTTTAACGCTATGAATGTGATCAACTTGCGGCCGTTTATTGAGGCCTATCCCGCGGGGAGCACTCTTGGTATTCTGTATGTGACACGCGGACTTCCCTGGGCAAACGATACGCCTATAGGTACCGTTGCTTTTCACGGCAGATATCATCCCTGGAGTAATGAGATCTATCATGATAATGCCTATCTGAACTACCTGTCGTTCAAGAAGGCGCTTATCAAAACCTTTGGTGATGAGTACAACCTGGTTTTCAACAGAGGTGCTACAGACAATGAAACACGGGAGGCCAACTTTTACTCTTACAGCATGGACTGGAATGAGCCTTTCAACTCTACCCGCGAGGCTGTCCAGATGGCTAAGTCCGAAGGCCTGGACAAATTGATCGTCATCCCGGCCCACTGGCAGTACGACAATCTTGACTCCTTTCTGCACACGCGTGAAAGAAACGGGTTGGCGGTTAATCCAAGGTCGGATCTGGATGCCGACATTTTCGACATGGTCTACTGTGAAGATGCCGCTGACAACGAGACGGCATGCGGAAGCCCTGATGCTGTAGCGGAAATCACTCTGGCGCCAGCCTACTCAGCTTTGGCCGAGGAGTTTGGGATTGCTTATTACGTGCGCCTTCTAGGCGGGCTTGAACGGTTTGGCCTCTATCCGGGCGATATCCAGCTTGGCGATAATGCCACTGCCTCAATCACCAAACTGGCCGGCGGAACCGTTGAGGTAACCGACACGGCAAGTAATGTTGCCGGAGCCAAAATTGTGATTCCGGCAGATCCCTACCCGGACCGACCGGAATCGTTTACACCGAGTACTGCCATACCGATTAACGATCCCCTCGACACAAACGACTGCATGTGGGAAGATATGAACATTCTTGTTGCGGAAAGAATAAATCCGCCTGACATGGACCACGCGACCCCGTTAGGGCCGGCTGTCCAATTCGGCCCCTACCGAGCCCTGTTCAACCGTGATGTAACCATAACGATTCCATATGATACTGAAAAAGCACAGGCTAACTTTATCAGCCCATATATCTATAATCACGTGACCGAAATGTGGGATGAACTTCAGGCGGATTCCTGTTTTAACGGTCTGCTGAATTTTAAAACACAGTGTCTTGGGGTTTTTAGAGCGGGAATCAGCAGCAGCAGCACACCCTGTGCCGCTACTGTAGCCATGAGAAATGACCGTGAAAAGCTCAATCTGTTGCGAAAGTATCGTGATACGGTTTTGAAAAAAACTCCGGCAGGAAGAATCCTTATACGGCAGTATTATGCATTAAGCCCTTTTATGGCTGAACTGATGAAGGATAATGAGTTTATAAAGCTGAAAGCAGAAGTTCTGATTGAAATAATGATGCCGGTAATATCGGCAGCCATGGAATAAAATTGCGAAATAATCTGACATTCTTTCGGGTCATAACAGGTTTTGGCGGTGAAACAGGAACGGTCGGCAAGCCTTATATTTGCTTGTTTGTAAATAATATTTTACAAGGGCACGTATGAGACCGGTAGAATAATAAAAAAAAGCATAGTTTTTACCCCGACTTTTTTCTTAGAGGTATTTTAAATGTTTTACAGGCAAGATGCCTTTTATTTTTTTAGCAATGGTGGGTATTTACCCCCATTTTACCCCTAATGAATTCCCATTGTGTTTTATGTGTTTTTTAATATGATTACAGTGAGTAAATTATTAAAAATTTAAAGATAAAATCTTGATATGTAAAATAAACATGATACTTCTTAACGGCAATATTTGAATTTATATTATTTCGCGTATTCCAGGGGGAGGGCGTGTCAAAATTATAATGTAATGACCGGGATACAGAAAATAAGGTATCCCGGTCATTACATTTTTAAAGGAAGATATGGAGAAAGATAAGATAAGATAAGAGGCTTTAATAGAGATTGTTGCCAATGGCGGTTGAGTAAAAACCGGCATGATGTTTTGATGCAGGGAAAAGATGTAACTGTTACCTAAGCTGAGCGATTTTCAGCCTAAAAAAAAACCCTCAGAGTGAAAGAGTT
>CAYLYF010000075.1:0-20454 GCA_964387595.1 uncultured Thermodesulfobacteriota bacterium
TGGGGGATTTTGACCCGGCCACAGGTGGGGGATTTTCAAGTGGCCATCGGGGTTAAGCACTGGTTGTTTTAAAATATCCTGTTAATGATTATTATTTGTATTTAAATACCTTTTTAGCATTTAATACATTTTACAAGCTTTTAATATCTCGATCTTAGAGGTGGTCTGGGTCTTTAGGACAGGAAACAGTGATTTACAAGTGTGAAACTGCTCTGGTTTTTATGGCGCAACCTGTCTCTGTGTCTACTAAAGTAGATCATAGCCGGGGTTTTCTGTCAAGATTTCGATGCCACCGTTGTTGGTTGTAAAATGTGAAATATTTAGTAAGTCCTTTTTTACCTCAATTATTGAACCATAGGCTTTCAAATAAATATCTTCGTATTTAACATTTCTCCATAATCGTTCAACAAAGACGTTATCCCGCCACCGACCTTTGCCATCCATGCTGATTGCAATACCATTTTCAATGAGAGTATCAGTAAAGACTTTTAAAGTAAACTGGCTGCCCTGATCCGTGTTAAATATTTCGGGACAACCTTACTTGGCTATTGCTTCCTCCAGTGCTTCTACGCAGAAGGCGGTGTCCATCATAGCCTCGAACCCAAAGCTCATCTCTTATCTTCCGACTACCATAAAACGGCCATTTAAGATGAATTTCGTCAATCTGCCGCATAAGTTCAAGGTCTTTTTCGCTAATCGGCACTGCCTGGTAATACACACCGGATCTACATATATTAAGTAGTGCACATTGCTGTTTTATAGGAAGCTTGGCCTCCTTGTCATTCATCTTTTTGTGCTCGGCTCGTCTATTCGTCCGAACGCGTTTGATAAAAAATCATTTTCAACCGCTAGTTGCCCGATTTTGACATGCAGATCCTTAACATTTAGCTCAGGATCTTGTTTTTCACCCTGGACAAAAATATCCGCCGCATTTTCCAGAAGTTGTTTCTTCCACTTTGTAATCTGGTTTGGATGAAGCTGATAACGCTGAGACAACTCTTCGATTGTCTGCTCACATTTAAATGCTTACAAATCTACTTTGGCCTTGTATGCCGGTGCATGATTCCTTCTTGGACTTTTGCTCATATTTTATCCTCCTTTGGGTCATTATAGAGCAATTTTTCCACTTATGCACCTGTCTAATTTTCACAGACCAGCTCTCTTATATCATTTTGATCAGATTTTAATACGGAGTTTAATTTAGGTCAACAATACAAAAATGACTAATAATAGGGTATGTTTTTTACTCTTTATTTCAGGGTGAGAAGGTGGGATTTAAGATTTGTTTTAGTATTCGTTAATCCTAGCTTTTTACGAATATTTTTCCGGTGAGCAGCAACTGTTGTGATTGAGATATTTAGTATTTTGGATATTTTACTATTGTTTTGATTTTGTCTAATCAGGTCTGACACCTTAATTTCTGTTTTGGATAAATTTAAATATCGGGAGGATAATTCAAGGCAAAACGGAGAAATAATGTCTTTAAGATTTTTTTTGATAAACAGAATGTAATTTTTCTGAAGAGGATCAGAACAGATTTTTTCCAATTTTTCCAGATAGGGTTCAACCAGTAAACCCATTGTTTGCAAAACTTTTTCTTCAAGTGCTAATTGGGTATTTTCCTTTTGATTAATTAAAACCTTCAAAGCAATATTTAACTCTTTTACCCCTTGATCCTTATTCGTTAGTTCCAACTCTTTTCTTTGCAATAACTTAATCGTTTCACTCAGGGCTTTTGTGTTTTTCTGCAATTCGTCTGTCCGTTTATTTATACAATCTTCCAGTAAAATATTTAGGGTTTTTAACTGATCCTGAGCCAGTTTGTGTTCAGTGATGTCTTCTACTACCGCAATATGATAATCAGGATCTTCACCAATATTCCATAATGCAGATACCGTAAGATTGCCCCAAATTATTAAACCATTACTTTGGATATATCGCTTTTCCATAGAGAATTCCCGAATTTCTCCATTTATCAATCTATCCATATTATCCAGATCAGCCTGAAGGTCCTCTGGATGCGTAATTGCCATAAATGTTTTTTTTAATGCGGCATCTATTTGAATACCAACAATATCACAAAACTTTTCATTCACTTTTATGAATTTCCCGGTTTTGCTTTCAATATAGGCGAGTCCTATCGCCGCCTGATCAAAAATAGTGCGAAAATCTAAAAACTTAGTCTTCATTTTTGAACCCTTTTTTTTCAGCTCACTTTGTTTTATTTTAAGAATTGTAGAAGAACCCTATAAATAACATTCAAATAAATCAAATAGTAACAAGTAAACTTTAACTATCGTGCAATTCTTATCAAAAAACATAAATATATGCTTTTTGAAATCAAATTAAATTTTTTCTGTCAATATGTAATGCTACGTTAATTTCGCTTATTTTTCTTTTATATAGATAGATATTGCTAAAATTAGGGTTTTGTGTCAACAATAAAAAATATATAAATTATAGGGGATTATAAAAACCCTTAATTTATAAGGATTTCAGGAAGGATCTGAGATTTGTTTTAGAGTTACTTATGCCAAGCTTTTTACGGATCTTTTGCCGATACGCAGCAACCGTATACACTGATATATTTAATAATCCGGCAATTTCCTTATTACCATAACCATTTTTAACAAAATCTATCACATGGATCTCAGATATAGAAAAATTAGCTGAATTTGAGGACAACTTATTGGCATAAGGTAACATACATTCATTCAGATTTTTTTTGATAAGCTCTAAAAAACTCTTCTGACTTGGTTTAGAACAGATTTTATCCAATTTTTCAACATAAGGTTCAACCAGTAATTTTATTGTATCCAGCACTCTTTGTTCAAGTTCCAACCGGTCATTTTCCTTTTGCTGAATTAAAACCTTCAAAGTAACATTCAACTCATTAAGCGCTTTATTATTAGCCTCCAGTTCAAGGTCTTTTTCTATCAGCATGTCAAAGTTCATTTTACGTTCAGTAATTTCAACACTTATCCCCAAAACATAATCCGGCACACCATTCCGGGCCAGTGGAACTTTTGTGGTCTGGAACCACCTTTTACTGCCGTCTTTTAAAGTGACAGATTCCTCTAAAACATTTTTTTTACCGGAATTTATAATATCAAGATCACTCTTCTTGATTCTTTCTGCATCCTGGATTGACATTTTCCCGGTATTAACAAAATCAAAATTACTTTTACCAATCAAATCATCAAGGCTCAAACCAAAGAATTCAGCTGCGGATTTACTGGCAACAACAAACTTTCCCTCTCGATCTTTAACTAATATGTACTCAGGGCCATTAATAATAATTTTACGTAAAAAATCCTCACTCTCCCTCAGCGTCCGTTCTCTGGTTTTTAGATCCATTATTACGCGTACAGCAGTAACATATCCGATTAATTTGTTTTCATTATCCTTTAAACTGCTTATATTTACTTCAGCAAAAACAACAGTTTTATCTTTTTTTAAATATTGGGTTTGGTGATTTTGAACACAACCAATTTTTTTCAACTTCTTTTTTATTGGAGGCGAATCTTCTTCAAGACTTTTAGAAATGTCAAACGGAGAGATATCAACGATATGTTTTCCAATCATTTCGTTTTTTGTATAGCCGAGCAAGTCAGCAAATTCATCATTAACATCTATCAGGCATCCTTCCAAATTAACAACAAGAATTCCCTGTGCCACTGATTTTAAAACATCACTATAATTTATTCTATATTCCACATATCACCTGTATAAATATTGATAAAGGGCTGATTGTTTTTATATTAAAATATAAAAAAGATATGACAATTATCCTTTAGAACTTGGATAGTATCATAAATTCATAATTTTTAAAAATAATTCAATGATCAGGATTGTTTTGAATCGTTCGGCAGGTTTTTTTTAACAAGAAAAGTCCCGTGACAGCGGCAATTAAACTGGCTGCAAAAACGCCGATCTTGCCTGCGGAAATAAGCGCATCAGAATTAATTCCCGCATCCTTAAATGCAAGTTCATTAATAAACATCGACATGGTAAACCCGATCCCGGCCAGACAGCCCACACCGGCTATCTGTTTCCAGTTAACATTACGGGGAAGTTCAGCCAGTCCGATCTTAACACTTAAAAAACTTGCGAGAATTATCCCTATGGGCTTACCCAGTACCAAACCGGCAATTACACCAAGTGTTACCGGATGAAATATCTGGTCTATACCACTTGAAAGATCAAAATGCATTCCGGCATTGGCAAATGCAAATAATGGCATGATCACAAACATACATAAAGGATCCAAACTGCGTTCGATACGCTGCAAAGGCGCCTCCACATGATAACATTCACGGTTTATGGACCGAATCAATTCCTGCTGACGATGATTGATCATTTCATCTTTTTTTAAATTAAGATGTTTACCCGCTTCATCTTTTTTCCATAAGGATTCTGCACCCAGAAAACGCCGCATCAGTTCAGATATACGCACCTGGAAATTATCCGTCCTGTACCTGGCCGTCACCGGAATAGAAAAAGCAAGCAGTACCCCGGCTATAGTCGCATGTACACCGGACTGTAAAAACGCCAGCCAAATGATAATACCGATAAGCGCGTAGGGAGTGGCAGCACGGACTCTAAAAAAACCCATGACAAAAGAGATAAGGATTAAAAAAGACCCGATCAGAAGAGGTGCCGCAGCGATTTTTTCCGTATAAAATATAGCAATCACACACACAGCACCAAGGTCATCTACAATTGCAAGTGCCACTATAAACATCAAAAGACTAGGCGGAATCCATTTACGCAAAACAGCAATACAGCCGACAACGAAAGCAATATCTGTTGCCATGGGGATACCCCAGCCGTGTACTCCGGTGCTGTTAGAATTAATCAGGTAATAAATTATTGCCGGAAAAGCCATGCCTCCCACAGCCGCTGCAATTGGAAGCATGGCTTTGCGGAGATTTGCAAGCTCCCCCACAATAATTTCGCGTTTTATCTCAAGTCCCACCATGAAAAAAAATATGGCCATAAGACCGTCATTGATCCAGTGGTGCAGGCTTTTATCAAAATGGGCTGAGCCAAATGAAATCCCCAGTTTTATATCCAGATAATGATGATAAACATTGCCGTACTTTGAATTTGCAATAATCAGGGCAAGACCCGCGCAAAAGATCAGCAGAGCAGAACTAATCAATTCATTACGAAACAAACTCGCCCAGGATGAAAGTTCATCTAAAGGCGGCAGCGTCTTAACCGTATCATTTTTAGGATTATCAATATCCGGATCATGAAAATTATTCAAAGCTGTCCTCTCCCGACAAATTACAGACTTTTAAAATCATATATTAGTTATGAAAATTTTAAAAGTAAATATCTATTAGAGTTAACTGATCAACATTAAAGTATACAAAGAGGAATTTGGAGGCCGTGTATAACTACAGGAGTTATGGGTGGATGTTATTAGAGGTATAATTTTCAAACGATGACGCTGATCAGCCTTTATTTGATTTTTTGAGGTATTGTACCTGCCCCATAAAACTTAAGATTTTTCTCAGGATCAAAACATGTCTTACCGTCGTCAAGAAATTTGGTAAAATAGGACCAGCAAAGCTCCTCTGCGTCCTGCCTTAAAAATAAAAGCTGTTCACCGTTTAAACAGTCCAGAATAACTTTTTCATAAGCCTTAAGATATTTCGCATTACCTTCCTGCACAAACTCCATGTTCCGGGTTCCTGCACATAAAGAAGACCCCGGACTTTTAGTCTCAAAACTTAACGTTATTTTTTCTACCGGCTGAATATAAAAGGTAAGACGGTTCGCGCTCATATCACCGCAGATAACATTATTAAAGATGGAATGGTTCAGTTCTTTAAACTGGACAATTATCCGGGTCATTTTCTGATCAAGCCTTTTACCTGCCCGCAGAATGAAGGGAACACCCTTCCAGCGATGATTATCAACAAATAATTTAAATGAGGCATAGGTCGGTATAACAGATGAAGGATCAACACCCTGTTCATCACGATAAGCGCAGACCGCCTCGCCATCAATCTCCCCAGCTTCATATTGTGCAAGCACAAGCTCATTTTCAGGATCATTAACATCAAAAGGCCGAAGTGAATGAAAAAGTTTTGCCTTTTCATCCCTGATGACTTTAGAGCTGAATATTGACGGCGGTTCCATGGCAATCAGAGAAAGAAGCTGCATCATATGGTTCTGAAACATATCTCTTATGATTCCGGAGCTTTCATAATACCCGGCACGCTTATCGATTCCGATCTGTTCAGCAACCAGGATATCCACATAATCAATATATTGGCTGCTCCACAAAGGCTCAAAAATCGTATTTGCAAATCTGAAAAACAGTATATTTTGAACAGTCTCTTTAGCCAGGTAATGGTCTATACGGTATATTTGATCTTCTTTAAAAGACTTTTTTAAACAGCTGTCTAAAAGCGTTGCGCTCTCAAGGTCCCGACCGAATGGTTTTTCAACAATGATACGGGTCCAGTTACCCTTGGATTCATCTTCCCTGGACAGCCCGGACTCACCCAGCATGCCTGAAATATGGGTGTACAGACCGGGAGGAACAGCAAGATAGAAAAGTCTGTTACCTTTAATTTCTTTTTCTTTATCCAGAACTTCCATTCTACCAGCTAAAATCTCATATGAGGCCGGATCATCATATGAGATTTTAAGATAGTAAAGACAGTTTAAAAACGTGTTAAGACTTTCCGAATTTTCGATACCGGAATTTTTAAACGATATCCGGATTTTATCTCTAAAAGCATCATCATCCAAATCAGTCCGCGCACATCCGATTATATAAAAAGTAGACGGCAGATAATTGTTTGAGTATAGACCGTAAAATGCAGGAATCAATTTCTTTGCGGTAAGGTCCCCGGATGCACCAAAAAGAACAATAGCACAGGGGTCAGCCGGCCTCTGGATTTGGCAGGAATTGTTTGATATTTCTTGAGACATAATTTCAGTTTCAGATATATTTATATTCTCTTTGCTATAATGCAATAGTCTGGGTTCAGAGGATTCGAGGGTTCCTGGAGTCAAGGGGTCGAGTGAAAACCTTTTAAAAACAGATTATATCCTCAATCTATTTTTATACACAATTCCCGCAGCTCGCATTTGTTATTATCCACGGCTAAAAGCCGTGGTTTAATCTTATAATTAACAAAAAAAATGATTTTATAATTATTAGTTGATAGAACTTCTGAAATAATAATTTAAAAGAAAATCTCTAGCTTCAGCAGCAAAATATCATTTTATCCGGCGTGTGGTTCTAAAGGAGTTCACTTGAACCCTCGGCCCATTGAATCCTTGACCCCTGTCACTTAACAATATGACCGCCAAATTCTTTCCTTAAGGCTGCCAGAACCTTATTTGAAAATGACGCATTATCTTTAGAAGAAAATCTTTCAAAAAGAGCGCCGGCAATAACAGGCACCGGAACGCCGGTGTCAATGGCCTGCTGTACAGTCCACCTGCCCTCCCCGGAATCCTCCACAACAGAATTTAAATTTTGAAGCGCAGGGTCTTCTTTAAAGGCTTTTTCTAAAAGTTCAAGCAGCCAGGACTTTATGACACTGCCCTGATTCCACAAACCGGATAACTTTTGAAAAGATAGATCCTCTGCATATGGAGACGCTTTTAGAATATTAAACCCCTCTGCGTATGACTGCATCATGGCATATTCAATTCCATTATGAACCATCTTCACAAAATGTCCGGCACCCGACGGACCGCAGTACATATAACCGTTTTCAGGAGCAAGGGCTTTAAATACCGGCTCAGCCTTTTTATAGACATTCTCATCTCCGCCGACCATGGTACAATAACCATTCTCAAGCCCCCAGATACCGCCTGAAATACCCGCATCCAGATAGTTTATTCCTTTTTTATTTAAAATCTCATAATGATCGATATCGTCTTTATAAAAGGAATTACCGCCTTCGATCAGGGTATCACCATCATCCAGAAGTTCTAATAAGATCTTAACATGTTCCTTAACCGGCAAACCGGCAGGAAGCATTAAGATTATATTACGGGGCGCTTTTAAAGAAGATACCAGATCCTCAATACTTTCATGGGGTTTCGCACCTTCTTTTTCCAGAGACAGGGCTTTACTATATGTTCGGTTATAAACATGTATTGATAAACCGGCCCGGATCAACCTCCTTGCCATATTTGCACCCATACGGCCAAGACCTATAATAGCTGTTTCCATTCAGTCTACTTTCCCAAATTCGTCTTTTGCAGCTCCGCATATGGGACAGACCCAGTCATCCGGCAAAGCTTGAAAAGCTGTTCCGGGTTCAATATCACTTGCCTCATCACCGTCAGCCGGATCGTAAGTATAACCGCAGACGGTACATTCATATTTATCCATGATTCACTCCACAAAAAGTTATTGTTCTTAATTTATAAAAAACCTATGCACTTTTCCACAGAGAATGAAGGTTACAGTATGCACGTGCCGAAACAACGTCACCTTTAGCATCAAATGAAGCTTTTGGCTCTTTCCCGGGATTAAGATACGCAGTATAAGTCCGTGCTTCGGTAACAAGCTGAATAAACTCAATATAGTGGCTTTCTTCCATTGGATGGAGAGTACTCCCTACAGAAACAGTAACCGTATCCCCCTTTTTTTCGATTACAGGGACATGTTTTTCAACTGCAGCATCAACTGAGTTAGCCACAAGCATGGTCATATCCTGCCCGCAGCAGATAATACTACCACTCGCAGCATGCAGTACTTCTACAATATTTCCGCATTTTTCACATTTATATATTTCTCTTTTTTCAGCCATAATAAACACCTTTCTAATTAAGTTTAAATAATATTATCAACTAAACAGCAAAGGTGATGCCAATTCCAAAATGTTTTAGAACTATAATAGAAAAACATGTTATTACGGCAGCTTAAATAATAAAGACAGAAAACCTAAAATAAGGATCCGGAAAAATTTAAATAAAAAATGTCATTTTGGAATAATGGTATTACTTTTTTGAAAAAAGCATATTTCATCCTAAAGTTCAACGCTTAAATATTTAATATAAGTCTCTAATATTACATGATTTTAAAAATTATTTAATAATATTATTTCATTGGCATATTTCTTGTTAATAATAGGTTAAATGAAATAACGATATGGAATAAAGATGAAACTTCTGCTGGTAGACGATAATAAAAATTTCATAAAACTTTTGAAATTGTCTATGGAAAATGATTTTTTTAAAATTGACACTGCCTACAACGGTAAATCAGCAATAGGTATGATGCGGGAAGCCATCTATGACTGGGTCATTTCAGATATAAATATGGATAAACTGAACGGAATTGAGCTTTCCAAAAAAATAAGGTCAGAATTTCCGAAAACTAAAATTATACTGATGACTGCCTTTCAGACTCCGGATAAAATAGCGGAACTGGATATTGACGCTTATCTTGAAAAACCGGTACACGCAGAGGACTTATTAAAGATCATTAATTCTTATTAATAAATTTATTCAGGAGACATGTTTATGAAAAAACAGCTATTTAAGTTACTTATCTTTACACTTTTTTTTACTTCGTCTGCATATGCAAACGAAAAGTTTCCTTTTTTTCCGTCACATATAAATACGGAGTCAGGGCAGCCCACAACCCCCGATAATTTTGAAGAACCGATCATCTGTTCCGGATGCCATTCTGATATATACAATCAATGGAAAGGCTCAATGCATTCAAGCGCATTTGTAGATCCTATCTTTTCAGCACTCTGGAAGATCGGTGCAAAAGAAACAGATGGATTAACAAATAATCTTTGCGGCGGCTGCCATACAGGTGTCGGCGTATTATCAAATGACCTGACCTTTAAAGATAATGAGTTTCACACCAGTGACATTGGAAAAGAAGGCGTTCACTGCGATCTCTGCCACACCGTTACCCGAAGCTCATTTGCAGATACATTCAGCTATGAACCCGCAAATGCATCTCTGGTTTTTTCACCCGGCGATGTAAAAAGAGGCCCCTATAAAGATTCAGAATCTCCCCACCATGAGACGGCTTATTCAGAGCTTCACACTAAATCAGAGTTCTGCGCAAACTGTCATCAGGTTTTTCATCCGCTCAACAACTTCCATATTGAAAGAACATATGATGAGTGGAAATATTCCATTTACGCACAAAAAGGCATCCAGTGTCAGGACTGCCATATGATGCCCCTTAAAAAAGCGATTGAAACTGCCCGGACCCTTACAAAACCGGTTAACCCCGGAAAACCCTGTATCATGGGTCCTGAACGCGAGAACATGTTCACCCATGAATTTGTGGGTGCAAACTTTACAGTTACTGCCCTTCTCGGTCATGAAAAACATGCCGGAATAGCTGTGGGCCGCCTGCAGAGCGCGGCAAAACTCGATATAACGGCTAAGAGCGGTTTTAAACCGGGGGAACTGGCCAACCTATCCGTTAAAGTTACCAATGTCGGTGCAGGTCACAACCTTCCCACAAGCCTGACCGAAGTCAGACAGATGTGGCTGGATATAAAAGTGACGGATGCAAAAGGCAATATATTATTTACTTCAGGAGACATGGATAAAGCAGGCAACATTAAGGAAGGAAGTATTATCTTTAATGCAAATGCTGTTGATAAAGACGGACACCACACGATCAAACCATGGGAAATTGTCAGATTTGAATATAATAAGACCATTCCGCCGAAAGGTTCGGCAATTGAAAACTTTGCATTACTCATACCGGCTGACGTGACAGGCGACCTTGACATAAAAGCGGTTCTCAAGTATCGTTCTTACCCACAATCTGTTGCAAACTTTCTGCTTGGAGATAAAGCGCCGACCCTGCCGATAGTAAACATGACAGAAAAATCAATTAAAGTTAAGATAAAATAATAATTTAAAATTGGAGGAAAAGATGAAGCATTTAATTTACACATTCGCAATCGGTATTATGATGACAGGTTTTATATCTACAGCAGCTGCAGCCGAAAAACACCAGGAAGAACTGTCCATTGCAAAACTTTTTGAAAGCAAATGCACAAGCTGTCATGAAGCAAAACGTGCTGAAGACATGCATGGGTCCAAAGAAAGTTTTACAGAAATAATTAAAAGAATGATTAAAAAAGGGGCAAAGGTAAATACTAAAGAGCAAAAAGAAATATCAGAATTTCTGGCAACACCCAGCCGGTTCCTTTTAAGAGAAAAATGCGCCAAATGTCATACCCTGGACAGAATCTTTGATGCACATAAAAAAGGCACACTAAATAAAGACACCATTAAAAAAATGCAGCAGAAAAAAGGTTCGGATATAACTGAAAAAGATACTGATTCGATCTATGATGCCTTAAACGGTTACTATTTTGTCGCACCGCAGGTACCGATGACCCCCGGGCGATAGTTTAAACTTATATTGGAGGAATATCAAAAATGCCTGTAACTTTAAAAGATGATATTTACTGGGTCGGCGCAATCGATTGGAACCTTCGGGATTTTCACGGTTACATCACCGACCGCGGCGCAACCTACAACAGTTATCTGATTATAGATGAAAAAGTAACCCTGGTTGATGCTGTAAAAGTAGAGTTTTATCCGGAAATGATCGACCGTATAAGAAAGATAATTGATCCGTCAAAAATTGATTATTTAATATGCAACCATATTGAGCCGGATCATTCCGGGTCTATTCCCATACTTTTAAGGGAATACCCGAACATAAAGATCTTTGGCACCCAGATGGCTAAATCCGGTCTTGATAAATATTATGGTCCGGGACTGCCTGTAGAGGTGGTTAAAACAGGTGACATATTAAATATCGGCAAAAGAAATATTAATTTTCTACAGGTACCGATGGTACACTGGCCGGACAGTATGTTTTCCTACATACCTGAAGATAAACTTCTATTATCAAACGACGGTTTTGGCCAACACCTGGCAACCTCAGGCCGCTTTGATGATGAGGTCGATCAGTCTGACCTGATGTATGAAGCGAAGAAATATTACGCGAACCTGCTGACTCATCTAAGCCCCCTGATCCAGAATACCCTTAAAAAGGTAACTGAACTTAAGCTGGATATCGAAATGATCGGTCCCAGTCACGGTATCATCTGGCGGAATGATCCCGGCAAAATAATACAGGCCTACAGCGACTGGAGCCATCAGAAATCCATAGACAAAGTAACCTTCGTTTTTGACACCATGTGGAAAAGCACGGAAAAAATGGGGCGCTTGATGGCTGAAACAATAGCCGATGCCGGATATGAAACCCGGTTCCTGAAACTCAGAGAGAACCACAGAAGTGACATTATGACCGAAATACTGGACTCGAGCGGAATTTTAATCGGTTCACCCACCATGCATATGAATCTTTTTCCCACGGTTGCTGATTTCCTCTGTTATTTAAAAGGTTTAAAACCGCAGAATAAAACGGTTTCTGCCTTTGGTTCCTACGGATGGAGCGGAGAAGCTGTGGAACAGATCCTTGATTCAATTAAAGATCTAAACCTGAATATAATAGATCCGGGTATCAGAACCCTATATCGGCCTGACAGTAATGATAAAAATGATATTACGGCTTTTGCCAATACCTTTATTGAACAAATACAAAAAAACAAAAACCAGGCCTGATCTCTAATAAACGAATGATAACTTTTAATCAGAAAATTATTAAAGAGATCAATGAGCAGGTGTCGACGGGTCAATCTGTGGTTATTAAATTAAAAGAAAGCCCTGAAAAAGAAAAACCCGCCGACAAGGAAAAGATAATAAAAACTGTGGATACAGTAACATCCGCTTCTTTTGAAACTAAAATGCATTTTGCACAGAGCCAGGTCATTGCTGCAAATACATTATCAAAAGAAAAAAAGAAAAAAAGGCAATGATCCATTTTAGTTTTCAACTCATGAATGGATATTACAACTGGTAAAATCTTATGAAAATTACCGCAATATACGGAAGTCCCAGAAAAGACGGCAATACCGACCTTTTATTGGATGCCTATTTAAAAGGAATTTCACAGGACAAACACCAGATAACTAAATTTTATTTAAGGGATATGAAATTTTCGCCCTGTATAGAATGCGAACAATGTTATGATACCGGCATCTGTGTCCTTGAGGATGACATGAAACAGCTCTATCCCTGCCTGACAGACACAGACATGCTGGTGCTTTCAAGTCCGGTATTTTTCTACGGTCTGAATGCGCTGACGAAAGCGATGGTTGACAGGACACAGTGCTTTTGGGCTTTAAAATATCTTTTAAAAAGGAAACCTTCAGCAGGCAGAAAAACTCCCGTAAAAGGAATTTTTCTTTCCGTGGGCGGATCTAAAGGAAAAAGAAATTTTGAAGGTGTGCTGTTAACAACCCGTTATTTTTTTGATGCCCTGGATATCGACTTTACGGATCATCTATTATTTCAGCAGATAGACAATAAAGGCGAAATAAATAATCATCCGACTGCACTTGATGATGCCTGCAGCCTTGCAAAAAAGATCATCGACGCTTAAAACCTTATCAGGGAGAACCTCATGACAGAATATATAATCATCGGTAATGGTGTTGCTGCAAACACTGCTGCAGAGAATATACGCGGCATCGATAAAGACGGAAAAATAAAGATCTTTTCAAGGGAGTCTGTGCCGTATTATTATATTCCGGGTCTTCCTGAATACCTTTCAGGCGAACAGGATCTGAACGAATTGATCATCCATAATGAGCAGTGGTATAAAGATAACAATATTGATCTTTATCTTGATACTGAAATTGTATCGATCGACCCATCGGATAAAAAGATAACTGCTAAAGACAATACCTCATATCCTTATGACAAACTGCTTATCGCAACCGGAGGTTATTCTTTTATTCCTCCGATCAAAGGCGCTGACCATAAGGGCGTTTTCTCACTTAGAACTCTCAAAGACGCTGACGCCATAAAAGGCAAGGCGAAAAACGCCAAAGAACTTACCCTTATCGGCGGCGGTCTGCTGGGACTTGAAGCTGGAAACGGTATTTGCAAAAGCGGCATAAAAATAACTGTGATCGAATTCTTTCCAAGGCTTCTTCCCCGCCAGATGGATGTTTCCGGTGCCGCCATGCTTCAGAACGTCATGGAGAACATGGGATTTAAATTTTATCTGGGTGCAAAAACTGAAGAAATAAAAAAGCAGGGCAATGGACTTCAGATAAACCTTGATGTCGGTACAGAAATATCGGCTGATATGGTTCTCGTATCAGCAGGTGTTCGTCCCGAATTAAAACTTGCAAAAGATATCGGGCTGGAAACTGACAAGGGCCTTAAGGTTGATGGTCAAATGAAAACTAAGATTGAAAATATTTATGCGGCAGGTGACCTAATCGAGCATAAAGAAAGATTTTACGGCATATGGCCGGCTTCCATGGAACAGGGAAAGATCGCGGGACTTAATATGGCCGGTCAAAAAACAGAATATTCAGGAACAATTCTTTCAAATACCCTTAAGGTTGTCGGCATTGACCTGACATCATCCGGTGAAATTGATGCCGAAAACCGGCATGAATCAATTGTAATTGAGGATAAGCTGAATAATATCTACCGAAAGCTTGTTATTGATAATAATAAAATTATCGGAACAATCCTTTTTGGTGATATCAGAGGAAACGATGAGATATTAAAAGCAATAAAGGACAAAACGGATATCTCAGAATTTAAAGAAGCACTGAAAAACATTAATTTTGATTTTTTCCAACTTTAACCACTAAGAAGAAAGGAATTTAACATGAAAAAATGGAAATGTTCAGTTTGCGGTTATACCCACACAGGAGATGAAGCACCTGATAAATGTCCGGTATGCGGCGTAACAAAAGACAAATTTAAAGAAGAAGCATTATAGATTTAAATAACAAGGGCGCATATGCGCCCTTGTTATTTGCCCTTTTTTTATTTAGTTAAACAGCAAAAGATCATTAACAACCGCCATACAAATATCAATTATCTGATTAAGCAACTAATATAAACCAAAGAAGATAAGAGCCCAATGACACCGGGTAAATCAACCTACATATTCTCAACTAAATATCCGAGACTAATCATCTCCCTCATAACATCAGTATCGCTTCTCCTTGCTGTTATGGCGGCACTTCCCACTATCTGGCCAGAAAAACTTCCTGGATTAAACCCTGTAAAAGTCGATACCGATCCTGAAAACATGCTTTCAAAAGATGAGCCGGTGCGCCTGTTTCACGACAGCATGAAACAGGAGATGACGCTTTACGACATGATCGTTGTCGGGATAACCAACAATACGGATCCAAATGGAGTTTTCAACCCGTCGTCACTGAAAAAAGCATATGAGCTGACTCAGTTTGCAAAGACCTTAAGCTGGCCGGATCCGGAAAATCCCGGGAAAAAAATAGGGGTCGTTGAATCTGACATCATGGCGCCATCGACCGTTGACAATATCGAACAGGATAGTCCCGGAAGTATAAAATTTGAATGGCTGATGCCCGCTCCTCCGGAAACCGAAAGTGAAGCAAAGTCGGTCAGGACAAAAGCATCCAGAATCTCACTTCTAAACGGTACTCTGGTATCCGAAAACGGTAAAGCACTCTGCATCTATCTGCCTATTACTTCTAAAGATCTGAGTTATAAAATATATGAAAGACTAAAAGAAAAGATTGCAGACTTTTCCGGTGATGAAGAATACCATATTACCGGCCTTCCGGTTGCTGAAGACACCTTTGGCGTAGAGATGTTCATCCAAATGGCAATTTCAGCACCCATGGCCATGCTGGTTATTTTTCTTAGCATGTTTTTTTTCTTTAAGAAACTGTCACTTGTAATCTCACCGCTTTTAATTGCAATACTCTCAACCCTGTGCACCATGGGTCTGTTGATCATCACCGGAAACACAATCCATATCATGAGTTCCATGATACCTATCTTTATTATGCCTATAGCCGTTCTTGATTCAGTGCATATTCTATCTGAATTCTTTGACCGTTATCAGACCTTTGGAGACCGTAAAAAAACCATTATAACGGTAATGGAGCATCTCTTTATGCCGATGCTGTATACCTCGACAACAACTGCTGTTGGCTTTGCCTCACTTGCCTTAGCCCCTATTCCGCCGGTTCAGGTCTTTGGTATCTTCATTGCTTTCGGTGTGATGACGGCTTGGTTATTTACGATTACTTTTATACCGGCTTTTATAATGTTGATTCCCGAAAAATCTCTAAAAGATTTCGGTTCTATCCATAACAAATCAGAAAATACGAAACTATCGATCCTTCAAAAAACAGGCATTCAAACATATCTCCATTATAAAAAAGTGATCATTTTATCTGTTGTAATAATATTTCTATCCATATACGGCATGACACTGATAAACATAAATGATAATCCCATTAAGTGGTTTAAAAAAGATCATCCGATCCGATATGCTGACAAAATATTAAATGAAAATTTCGGCGGTACGTACATGGCTTATCTTGAACTTGAGAAAGCAGATGTACCTGTGGACATGAATGATTTTACGAAAAAAATGATCGGCCGTTTCACATTAATACAGACTGAGCTTTCTGAAGTATTCGAAAATATTGAGCCGGTATTTAATTCAGTAATAAATAAATCAAATGAATTGACCGGTCATTCATTATCACCGGAAAAACTTATTCGCGATTTAAAACTTTATTGCGAGCAGCAAACAACCACAGCCAATGCTGACAACCAGGATGCATGGCAAGAAGCCCTTCTCGCAGTTGATAATGAACGGCAACGGTTCGAACTCTTTAAACAGCCTGAAATTCTAAAGTATATTGCCAAACTGCAGACATTCTTAACCTCCAACGAAACAGTTGGAAAATCAAACTCAATTTCAGATATTGTAAAGACAGTTTATAGAGAACTTATTTCCGGAGAACAATCCGATTACATCATCCCGGGATCATCCGCTGCTGTGGGACAGTGCCTGATAACCTATCAGAACAGCCATCGTCCCCAGGATATCTGGCATTTTGTCACCCCGAATTACAAGAAAACGGTGCTCTGGCTACAGCTGACCAGCGGAGACAATAAAGACATGTCAAAACTGATAACAGCCGTAGAGACTTACTTTATAGAAGATCCTCCTCCCCTGCCGCTTAAACACAGCTGGTTCGGCCTGACATATATTAATACTGTCTGGCAGGATAAGATGGTAAAAGGCATGCTCGAAGCTTTTCTCGGAAGTTTTTTAATCGTTTTTCTAATGATGACATTACTGTACCGCTCAGCCCTCTGGGGACTTCTTTCAATGATACCGCTTACAATTACAATCGCACTTATTTATGGAATAACAGGATTTATAGGAAAAGACTATGACATGCCGATCGCAGTACTTTCATCTTTAAGTCTCGGACTTGCAGTTGACTATTCAATCCATTTTCTATCACGGACACGGTCTGTTTATAATGAACAAAGATCCTGGAACGCATCAATACCTGTTCTTTTTGGTGAACCTGCAAGAGCAATTCTAAGGAACATTGCCGTTCTCGGCATTGGATTTTTACCGCTGCTATTTGCACCGCTGATTCCATACCGGACTGTAGGAATATTCATCGCCTCAATTCTAATAACATCAGGAATAGCGACACTGTTCATATTACCGGCTCTGATAACAATGCTGAAAAAACTTCTTTTCCCCGAAACTTCTGCTATGGCATTGACCTGTAAATTCGGAACCTGTCTGGTCACAATAATTGCTGTAGTCGCATTGATGCTGATTAATTTTGCCCGATTTTCACAGCTTGGATGGTCGGCTTTAAGCATAATAAGTATTACAATAATATTTATTATGGCTGCGATCTGTTTCTTCATGTCAAAAAGGGGGAGCTGTAAACAAAGCTGAAGTTTAATTCTTTTAACTTTATAAAATTACCCATTAAATAACTTACACATATACAAAGGTACGATGATGAGATTAATAACCTTCATAATTCTAATGACTGTTTTATCAATTACAGGTATTCCCGCTTCTGCTCTTACGGTTGATGAGATCGTAAACAAATCAAATCAGTCCGCATACTACAAAGGCCGGGATGGAAGCGCTCAAGTATCCATGACCATTAACGACAGCCAGCAAAGAACACGAAAACGGAAATTCAATATATTAAGACTGGATGTCCAGGATAAAAAGACAAATGACGAATCCTATTGCGGAGATCAAAAATACTATGTCTATTTTCAGCTGCCCGCAGACGTCAACAAAATGGTATTTATGGTTTGGAAACATCTAAGCTCTGACGATGACAGATGGCTTTATTTACCGGCACTGGACCTGGTTAAACGTATTTCATCTAAAGAGAAACGAACCAGTTTTGTCGGATCTGATTTTTTTTATGAGGATGTATCCGGCCGTAACATCAATGATGATACACATGAGCTTATAAAAGAAGACGAAAACTTTTTCACGCTTAAGAATACGCCTAAAAAATCTGGTTCTGTTGAATTCTCCAGTTACACGGCATGGATTCACAAAGAGACCTTTCTTGCGGTAAAAATTGAATATTTTGACAGCAAAGGAGAAAAATACCGCGAGTATAAAGCCCTTAATGTTGAGTATATTCAGGACTATCCAACCGTAACAAAAGCTAAAATGAATGATCTTAGAACCGGCAGCGAGACAGTACTTGAATATTCAAATGTAAAATATAACATTGATCTTCCTGAAAACATTTTTACTGAACGCTACCTTCGCCGTGCTCCCTTAAAATATCTCAAATAATTAACCTTATCTCGATCCAGGCATTGACCATGCGTCGCATCATAGGCTCTTTAAACAGATATTTTAAAAACGGCATCATACTATTTTTATTTTTAACATTTTCAAACAGCCTAAACGCACAAACTGCTCCAACACTTCCGAAAGGTCTTTTAGACAATAAAAGCACTAACGCTTCACCGGCTCTGCCCCCCGGACTAAAAAATAATGGGGTTTCAAAAGAACCGGATGATTCCTCAGCCGCTCCCATGCCCCTGCCGTTTGATCTAACCGCCTTCTGTGAATTACGGACCGGCAGAAGACTGCATCAAGGTCCCAATGAGCAGTCTACCAGCCTGAGCGAATCACGTCTTCAAATCGAGATAGAAAGACAGTGGACAAACATCGGATTCAAACTCACCTCGGACTTTATTTATGATACCGTGCTTTCCAGAAACCGTATCCGGCTAGACAGCGGTGAGGGATGGCTTGACCTGCGGGAAGCAAATATTTATTTCAGTCCCGCAGAGTTCATTGATGTTAAAATTGGACGTCAAATCATGACCTGGGGTACAGGCGACATGATCTTTATTAACGATCTGTTTTCAAAAGACTGGAACTCCTATTTAATCGGACGGGACAATGAATATCTAAAAGCCCCGACGGATGCCTTTAAGATCTCATTTTTCAATACGGTTGCAAATATTGATATTTATTATACACCTTATTTTATGCCGGACAGATATATTGATGGCCGCAGGATCTCCTACTGGAACAATTTTTCTGATCAGCGTGCCGGGCGAAACATGATCATAAGACCGGATCAGCCTTCAACAGGGTTCAAAGATGATGAAACCGGCTTTAGAGTTTTTAAAAACATCAAAGGATATGAACTCGCGCTTTATGGATACGCGGGTTTTTGGAAAAGTCCGGCGGGAACTGATATTACCAGTAATAAACCGATTTTCCCGGATTTAAATGTTCTGGGTGCAAGTTTAAGAGGTAAGTTTTTAAATGGTATTGCCAATATAGAATTCGGATACTATGACTCGCACAATGATCGAAGCGGTAAAGATCCCTTTATAAGAAACAGCGAGATCAGACTGTTACTGGGTTATGAAGAAGAAGTCTCCAATGATTTCACAATCGGTATCCAGTATTATATAGAAAATATGCGCCGACATGATAATTACAGGAGCGGTATTTCAAATGATTATCACCGCAGAAAAGACACCCGGCAGCTGCTGACACTTCGCCTCACAAAACTGCTTTTAAAACAGAACCTGAGTCTGTCCCTATTTAGCTATTTCTCACCCACGGACAGTGATTTCTGTCTTCGCCCCAGGATCAGCTATAAGATCAGTGATATCTGGACCGTAGAAACTGGCGGAAACATTTTCTATGGCCGCCATAACTATACATTCTGGGGACAGTTTGACAAAAACACAAACATATTTTTCAGCATTCGAAGATATTTCAGTTACTGAAAAACGGTATCTTACTTAAAACAAAAAAGTATAACGCTAATGTGTGAAAACCGGAACATAACCTTACAATAATCATAATCTAGTTTTAACCGGAGTGTATCGTGTATGACCCGCCCTGAGGGCGGTAGCAAACAATACGAGCTATAATAGCAAATTTAATTACCGGGATGCCCTTCCTTGAAGGCGGGGAACATCTCTTAATCTGATAAAAGCCTCTTCTTAAAAATACCCACTAGTCAAAGCAACACAAATTTCTCCTTTTCATATAAC
>CAYLYF010000076.1:0-20428 GCA_964387595.1 uncultured Thermodesulfobacteriota bacterium
GTAACATTAACAAAACCTAAAGTCACAGGCACGTGCCAGACTCTTAAATCTAATAAATGTCCATATAGAGTTTGATAATAGTAATATTTTTTGCAATTTAAAAATTGTGTTTACCGCAAATGTGGGGGCCATTGTCAGATTAAGTTTTAACCCGAGAATGTGAATTGTCAGGTTAAGTCCAGTCTTTCACACTTTAAGTACTTTAGACACTTCAAATACTTTAGGCACTTTATTGAACCCTTTGTCTGGCTGCATTTATGATCTCAATATTATCCGACTGATCCAGCCCAAGCCTTTCCAGCGTCACGTCATGGGGAATACCATGCCAGTCATATCCCTTTTCATCATATACTTCATCAGCCAGATTCTCATATTCTTTGCGGCGGTAAACGTGAAGCATTTCAAGCCTCTCTTCATCGTTTTTTGAATTGATATCAAGACCTGCAGTATCTGTAAGATATTTTTCGTAATACGCTTTTCTGGATTCATACTCATTCATAAACACCGGGGCCATTGCACGAAGCGGTATGACATCATGCTCACGGGTACCAAAACCCTGACGAAGGTTAATAAGCTTATGAAGAAGATAACATCTCTCTGATTCATTAAGAAGATCATCCAGAGACTTGTCCGTTCCCAGGGTCGCATTAACAAGTTCAAGATAATAGTCAATGGTCGGCAGATTCTTTGCGGGATCATCCGTATATTTGGCCTCAGGATGACGCACATCGATCCACGGAAGCTTACAAAGCCCCACAACATTAAACCATGTCCGGATAAGAGGGAACCATTTTAAAGCCATTGCTTTTTTCTTAAAAGTGGGGAGCTCTTTGTTTAGCTGATCAATGGCTATCAGCCATGCCTCGTCATGCTGAGGTCCTTTAAGAGCAAAACCATACCCCCCCTGCTGTGCAAGAGATTCTTTGGTAATGTACATGGAAAATTCCAGCCCTTTTGTTTCCATCGCAAAAAGAGAAAGTTCGTCCATAATATCAGCATATGACCTGCCGTTCCGGCTTGAAGCTTTATCCGCAACCCAGTTTTTCATATGGCGCACCCCCCGGCCTGCCTCCCGGGCAAAAGCACCCTGCCCGCCTGCGATGCGGTGAAGCAGTTCCATAACTGACCCGGCATTGTCCCAGGTCAGTTCAAGTCCTTCAGTATCCTCTTTGGTAACAAGGCCCCTTTCGTAAGCTTCAAAAAGAAAGGACATAACCACCCCTGCACTTATGGTATCCAGACCATATTCATCACAGTAAAAGTTGTATTCAAACATATATTCTATGTCAAAAATACCCAGGTTTGTAAGGTTTGCCGCGGATTCGTATTCCGGTCCGTCAACCGCGACAGTACGGCCGGCGAAAGGGCCAGTTAAAAGCTTGTGCTCATCATATCCCTTTGTACAGCCAAGGTTACAGCCTAAAAAACAGCCGTCCGGAACATTTTGTTTAAAATATTTTTTCTCAAAAACCGAGCCGGAAACATTATGCGCTTTTTCATCAGAGCCGTACTGATAATTATTTATCGGAAGCAGGTGAAAAGAGTTCATCATATCAATTAAGGCGGTCGTCCCCTGGGTACAGAGACTCATCGCCTTGGGATCGACTTTATCTATGACATTTCTTAAATTTTTGCCTGCAGCCCTGACACGCTCGCGGTCTGCCGGATGATTGGAATTGCTTTTTGATTCATCACATTTTGCAACGATACCCCACAGACCTTTTTCACGCATCACAGAACCGGTACCGCCCCTTCCCGCCTGTTTCGCCCGGCAGCGTTTCCTCCTCACATCATAATAAACACTGTTCACACATCCGAAATACGTATTCTTCGCTCCGGTTCCAGCGCACACAAATGCAACATTTGATAATTTACCGTCACCATTCCACTGTTCAACAAGGTTATCAGCTTCAAGAAGGGTATTTTTCGTTTCCGGTGCTTTTTTAATACTGACTTCACCGTTATTTCCGTCAATAACAACAACAACGTCCTCTTTTGATTTCCCCACCACTGAGACCGCATCAAATCCTGACAGTTTTACCAGCGGAAAAAAGTGTCCGCCCACGTTTGAATCACAAAAAGTGTTGGTAAGAGGAGAAATTGTACCGACAATGAACTTGCCTGAACCTGCAAAACCGGTCTCCCCGCAAAAGGGCCCTCCGGCAAAAGCAAGTACGTTTTCCGGACTGTCAAACCGTGTGCCTTCATTTGTCCCGTCATATACCAGTTTCAGACAATACCCTCTGCCGCCCACAAACTGCCTGCGCATCTCGTCCGGCACCTCTTTTACCCTGATCTTCTTTTCAGACAGGTCGACTTCCAGGATCCGGTTTGTATAACCCTTTTCAATCTCACTTCTGTTATATTTCAGTGAAGCATAAACCATTCGTTTCTCCGCATTAATCTACTAAAAACTTACTTGGAAGTTTCTAAATTACATTGTTATACATCAAATCGGTGATTATAGTAAAAGGACTGTTTTATGTCAATACAAATGGAAAATCCCGGCCGGTTTCCCGTTGATAAAATTAAAGACCAAACACATACCCGGTAAACGACCGATAAATAATCTATGCATAAAAAAAGGCAGGGGAAATAAACCCATGCCTTTTTTGTCTTATAATCCTTAATTGTTATTCTGCGACAACCCTTCTCAGCTGGAGAAAATCTGTCTGTCCCTTTAAAACTTTCATAATACCATCCTGAAGCAGTGTCCGCATCCCCTGACTGATCGCCAGTTTTTTGAGCTCCGCAACTTCCTCTTTTGCAATGATCTTCTTTTTCATCTCAGCAGTAGAAATAAGCAGTTCATGAACACCTGTTCTTCCTTTGTATCCTGTGTTTCCGCATTTCTCACAGCCAACAGGCCTGCAAAGTTTAATTTCCTCGCGCTTTATCCCGAGTTCAGGAAAAAGATCTTCACCATAGGTGTGTATAATCTGTTCAAGTTCCTCATCATCAGGGGTATAGGACTCTTTACACTCTCCGCAAAGGGTCCGGATAAGACGCTGTGCAAGAACACCGAGAAAGGCATCTGCAAAATTAAGCGGATCAATACCAAGATCGATCAGACGGGTTATTGTTTCAGGAGCAGAGTTTGTATGAAGTGTTGAAAAAACAAGGTGACCGGTCAGTGATGCTTCAACACCGATATGACAGGTTTCCTGATCTCGCATCTCACCGATAAAGATCACATCCGGGTCTGAACGAAGAAAGGAACGCATGGCAGAAGCAAAGGTCAGTCCGATTTTTGACTGCATCTGCACCTGCTGAAGACCGGGCTGCGTTATTTCAACAGGGTCTTCAGCCGTCCATATCTTTTGATTGGGAGTATTAATGTCACCCAGGATAGCATGAAGGGTGGTGGTCTTTCCGGAACCGGTGGGACCCACCACCAGGAAAATACCATGGGGATGGACAATCAGTTTTTTGGTTTCATCATAATTGCGCTGATTGAGATTAAGCTTATCAAAAGGAAGCACCCCCCCGCCCGCAAGCACACGAAGCACGGCACTTTCACCGTTAACCGTGGGAACCGTTGCCACGCGAAGCTCAAGACTTTTGCCATGAAACTTGGCTGTGATCTTACCGTCCTGGGGAAGCCTTCGCTCCGCAATATCAAGTTTTGAAATAATTTTAATACGGGCAAGAACAGCCTGAATATGACTGGCCGGGATCTTTAAGACCTCCCGACAGACACCGTCAACACGCATACGAACAACTGCGGGCATCTTTCCTTTGCTGGGTTCAACGTGTATATCGGATGCGTTCATTTTTGAAGCATCTACAATTATCTTATTCACAAGCTGAACAACAGTTGCCTCGTTCTCATTTACGGCTGACAGGGCATCACTTACACTCTCTGCACCGTCAACATCTATTTCGCTTTCAAGTTTTCCAATCAGATCATCAAGACCGGATCCGCCATCTTCCTCCCCTTCTCCGGCATCACTGACCCCGATTCCTAAATACTTAAGGATGTCCTCCTGAAACCCGACCCTTAGTTCATAAGTCCTTGCACCCAGCACCTGCTGGATCTCCATGATCCGGTTGGTGTCATTAGGGTTATCAATTAAAATAATGGCATTGTCTTCGTTGCCGGATAAAGGCACCCACATGCTTGTGCGCAGATAGGCTGTCTTTACCTTTCTAAACAGCTCGTCCGGAAGAATATGGTCCTCTTTATACTGATGATAAGGCACCTGGTAAAACCGCTCTAAGGACTCTCCCACCTCTCCCGGAAGCAGCTTCTCTTCCGACACCAGAAGACTTGCAACAGAGGCTTTTTCCTGTACAGCTTTCCTTTCCAGTTCCTCCAGTTTTTCCCGGGTTATCTTACCCCGGTGAAGCAGGTAATCAAACGGAGCCTGGGTTGCCTGCATATCATACTGGAATTTCTGCCCGATCAACTGGGAAAGCTCATTGGCATGTTTCAAATCCGTGTTTGTAAATGAATCGCCGTCCCTTCTGTTTATGACCTGCATCACCCCAAGGAGGGTATTTTTGAACTTTATCGGTACAACGATCATTGCTTTCGTACGAAACCCGGAAGCCTGATCAAAACTCTGGTCAAAACGAAGTTTTGGATGTATTGAAGTAAGCACTTCTTTTACATAGACATCATCAATCCGAATAGGCTTTTGACTGAGAGCCACATATCCTGCAATTGATGAAGGACTGAGCGGAAGCCGAATCTCTTTTATCTCATTTCCGGTTTTATACTTGGAAACGATCTCCCTGCCGTGGCGGCCTCTTTGATAAACGGTTAAACGCTCTGCTTCAAGCAGCTCAAGTATCTCTTTTTCAATATTCGGAAGTACATCATTAAATGTTTCTGCCTCATGAATACATTTATACAGCTCATTGATCCTTTTTTGATATTCAGTAGACTCCTGCCCGTTGTTTGCCTGAGTTGCTGATTCCATTGATGCTACCTCTTTATTAAATTATTATTTTTCATCAATATACTCTCAAAACATATCACAGAAAAAACCTTTTATAAAAAAATATTCCCACTCTAAATATTATAAATAATACTTTTTTTTAGCAAACATCATATTATTTTAACATTAGAAAGCCTTTTTTTATAAAAATTGGGGCCTGAAAGTCAACAAACAGCAAATTTAATAATTATTTTTATAAACAGAATTGCTTAAAAACTTATAACACCATTCTTAAAATTCAGTTTTTTTTAAGAAAGTCATCAAGCTCTTTTTTGTCTTTTTCTGCACACTCTTTTATATACGCATCAATCTCAGCAGCGTTCTTTTTTTTAAGTTCTCTGCTATAGCCGTCTTCTTTGTTAACTTTTATTTTTTTATCTTCCATAAGGTTAAAGCCCTTCAGCCAAATTCAAGCATTCCAAGTACTTTAGGCACTTCACCTCTAATCAGGTGTTTTAGTTTTAAAAGTTGATTGACTGTTCACCCTTAGCCATTAACTGCTGTTAATGTTTATAAAGCACTGTATACTGATACGTTTTTTCAGAACTTTTTGGAACAGAAATTTCAAACTCTGCTTTTTTCGCATCTCTTTTTGAAACCAAAGGAACAGGACTTACAAACTCCCAGTCCCCCCCCAAATGTTCCACAACGGTTACCTTAATATCTTCTTTTTTATGATTTTTTAAAAGAATCTCAACCGTTTCTCTTCTGCTTCTTTTGCTGACTTCTCTTACTTCTTTAACTGTTCTTTCACCCACAATATCAAATGCGTTACCCATAAATATACGGACTTTTTCATTTTCCGGGGTATGATCGATCAGATCCTCTCCAATAAAAACCTGCGTCCTGTCATCATCCTTCTTGTATACCCGGATCTTTCCCTTTGGAAGAGGCATCCCAAGGCCGCTTTTTTTGCTGTTTTCAAATTCAAGCAGGGTACGCACCTTTTTCAGACTTTGCCGTCCGTCAAATACATAGATCTTTTTAACCCTTGTTTTTGTTGAAGGAAAAAAAGATATCTGTTTTATCTGACGATCCTTCAATGTTGCCGACCGCTGTAATGTATACAGGTGGTATTCAAAAAAGGCCTTTTCCTTGAACTGGGGTGCGGACTTAACCCTGTATTCGTCTTGAGCAAAGGCTCCGGACCGGGTCACGCGCTCGGGCTTGACCGTATGTACATCTCCAGCCACCAGTTTAAGCTTTGCTTCCTTATAGGTTGAACCGGACCTGTTATTTATAGATACCCACCCCCCAAGATCAACTTCTGTATCATCTGTGTTTACAACTGCTACATACTCAGCATGCCAGTTAACCCCTTTTGTCAGATAACTTATTTCAGATTCATGTTTTCCCTCTTTTTCACAATTTAAAAACCACACCAGTGTCGGTTTTGTCCGCAAGCCCTCAGGAAGAGAGGAAAATTCAACCGTTTCAATCGATGACGCCTTAACCGCTTTTACCTGGCCGTCTTTCATCCTCACAATCACATCACCGCCCTGGGAATTAAGCAGCTTACCTGAAAAGGTATTTCCATCCTTTGTTGAAACCAGGATGGATTCATTTATATATTTTTCCAAAAGCCGTTCTGTTCCCACCAGATCATATTCAAAGTTCTGTTCAATAAGTTCAATCTTATCAGGATAGGAACATGACTTAAAATGGACTGAGGTTGGATCTATTTTTGCGGCAACATCCTGGAACTGGTATCTCTGAAGTCCCTGCTTAAACTGTATGGACCTTGTCTCTCTCACCAGTGCAAGATCATTATTATATACAGTAACAGAAACCTCTTCCCCGTTTACAAAAATCGGGAAAAACGCCAAAAACATACAAAACAAGAGAAAAACTTTTTTTATTTTCATCCCTTTATCTCCGCTTAAAGATTTGATAATGCCTTGAAAAACAATTCTTTTTGGCTCCTCTATAAAATCTATGGGTAAAAAACAATTTTCACCACCCGCTTCGCTCGAGCCAACCATTGCGCAGAGAAAAGTAGGGTTTTAAAAGCTACTAAACAAGACGCTGTTCTTTGCGTACTTCGCTTTGCGGTAAAATCCTACTTAATTAAATTGGTGTCAAGAACAACCATTACATTCATAATTATAATTATCTATTTTAACTTTGTATTTTCTAATTAATATTAATAATCTACCCACATATTTTATTAACGAACCTTCTTTTTAAAAGAAGACGAATATTAAACGAGCTTATTTTAATATATTGCAGGTCATAAAGAAAAAACAATAATTACTGCTATATATATTGGATATAATTTTTTTCCTTGTCTGTAAATAATCACCTTGCTATCTTGTACTAAAAATATCCTGATATAAAACCTATCACAATAAAAATTTTATATGAAAACAAATCAAACATTCAAACTGCTTATTTTTTTCAGTAATCCCGTTTTTTCTCATGCAACATCCTGACATAAGAGATCAGTCTGAGCAAAGCAACTATTGATCTGCCTAGGAGGCTGTCCGAGAATGGCTTCGTCGGGAGATTGTGCGAACATTTCGAAGATAAGGCGGAAAGGTCAAAAACATCCTTTTAATAATCGATGAAAACATATTCCATAACCGCGATATAATGCGTTCCCTCATAAGAGACAATATTTTTGAACAGACTTTCACAGATAACAATAGTACGGAAAACATGATTAGAGTCACCAAAGACGACAACAGCTATGAAGTCGAAATGTTGAAAAAACTCGAACCAGAATGGTTCAAAGCGCTAAACGTAGCTTTTACTGTTAATCGTGAAAATTATTCAGGGACCCTTCACATCAGAGATGCATCTCAGGTTCCGGAAGAAAGTGTTCTTTGTAAAATTGTTTTTAACACAGATGATACCTGCGGACATTCTCTGGAACTCTCAGCAATAAATCTTGAATATTCAGAAGGAGCTGACCTGTCTGAAAATATTCCGGACAGGCTATGGCTTAAGATCTGTAAAAGTTCAAATAATTTTTACATTTCAGCAAATGTTTATTATATGGATATCAATCTAAGTGAAGGCACGGGATTTGACGATTATATTATGGACCAGTTATATGACAGAACATACATCCCCGGCGCAAGCCTGGTAAACGAAAACTACATATACAGCGGTGCGGTAAACCTTACAAACGGAAACGGAGCGGTTTCTCTTGCACTTGTTCCTGAATCAGACAACCGTACCTCAGAAATCTTTGAGAACGACAGCACAGGGACATCTATAAAAAGCTATTGCAGAATGGATAAAAGAAGAAACAGAACCGGATCTGATACAGATCATAAACGAAGTTTTGACCCAGTCAGAAGAAGAAAGCAGATTCATTGGAAACGACCTTATAAATAAACCTGACTGGGCCGATTTGGTACCTGATTTTTATGAATTCCCCATAAAATCAGCAAAAGATGTCTCCGGGGATTCCTTTATCTTTGAAATGCCGGATGAAAGTCCTCCTGACCCATAGTAAAGAGCAGGGCGCATGGAGCTTTTCCAATAAAATTATTCCTCAATTCAAATTCTGCATTCGTTTTATGCCTTGACACAAAAACAGCGTTTTCCTATACTTTCCTAATTAAAATTTTTGTAATTCAATTCAAACACAGGCACTAATCTCTTCCTATGAAAAAAATAATCGAGTCCAAAAAAGGCCTTCAATTTATTGACTGGAAAGAGCTTTTCCTTTACAGACATCTTTTCTTTTTTCTAGTTTGGCGGGATGTAAAAATAAGATACAAACAGACCATACTGGGTTTCACCTGGGCAATTATAAAGCCTCTTTTCAGCATGATTATTTTTTCAATTGTGTTCGGTAAAATGGCAAAAGTATCAAGTGACGGACTGCCCTATCCTATTTTCTCATACGCCGCTCTTGTGCCCTGGACATACTTTTCAACAGCAATGGTCGGTTCAACAAACAGTCTGGTGGGAAACAATATGCTATCCAAGATATATTTTCCAAGACTGGTCATCCCGGCCATACCGGTACTGGCCTATCTGGTTGATTTTGTGATAGCCTTCTCACTCCTTGGCGTACTAATGATATATTTCGGAATTGCGCCTAATTACAATATCATATTTCTGCCGCTGCTCATTCTTCTCATGATTTTTACAGCTTCAGGTATCGGCATGTGGCTCTCATCTCTTGCCATCCAGTATAGAGATGTAAAATTTGCAACTACCTTTCTGACCCAGCTTCTCATGTATGCTGCTCCGGTGGTATGGCCCGCTTCCATGATCCCTGAAAAATACAGAATCATTTATGGTTTTTATCCTATTGCCGGAGTTATAGAGGGCTTTCGTTCAGCCCTGCTCGGAACAAATCCAATGCCGTGGGACCTGATCATCCCCGGCGCCATTAGCTCGGTCGTACTCTGGATAACAGGGGCAATTTATTTTAAATACAAAGAACGTATATTTGCAGACGTTGTATAGAATAAAAAAAGATATAACAATGAATGATATTGCAATCAAAGTAGAAAACCTTTCCAAACGTTACCGGATCGGACTGCAAGAGAAAATGCACAATACTCTCTTTGCCACCTTGTCAAGCTGGGCCAAGTCTCCCCTGTCTAATTTTAAGGATCTTCGCAAACTCACCTCTTTTAACGAAGAAGACGGCGAAGATATTATTTGGGCAATAAAAAATATTTCCTTTGATGTCAGAGCAGGTGAAGTCGTGGGCATTATCGGCAAAAACGGGTCAGGAAAAAGCACGCTTTTAAAAATTCTTTCTGAAATAACCGATCCTACCAGTGGACGGGCTATGATCAACGGACGGGTTTCAAGTCTGCTTGAAGTGGGCACCGGCTTTCATCCCGAACTGACAGGTAGAGAAAACATCTATTTAAACGGAACCATTCTCGGAATGACCAAGCATGAGGTTGATACAAAATTTGACGAAATCGTTGACTTTTCTGGAATAGAAAAATTTATTGATACCCCTGCAAAAAGATACTCCTCCGGCATGCGTGTCCGCCTTGCCTTTGCTGTTGCCGCTCATCTGGAACCCGAAATCCTTCTGGTGGATGAAGTGCTATCCGTGGGCGATGCGGAATTTCAGCAGAAGTGTCTTGACAAAATGAGCGAAGTAACAACATCAGGAAGAACTGTACTTTACGTCAGTCACAACATGCCCTCTATCGAAGCCCTGTGTCACCGTGCTTTACTGCTGGAAAAGGGTCAGCTAACCTTTTCAGGCACCGCCGCTGAAACAGTTTCCCACTATCTTGGAAAAAAGATTCTGTCATCACAGTCTCATACCGATCTTTCCGACCACCCGCACAGAGAAGCAAAAACGTCCTCTTTATTAAAGAGCCTGAAACTATTGAACAGCCGTAATGAAGGAACCAACTCATTCAAACAGGGCGAAAACATAATTTTTGAACTTGAGCTGAGCGCTCGGAATCACATTTTAAAAACACCCGACATTCTTATTAGTATACTTGACAACACAGAAAGGATAATATGTCAGTTTTCAAGTGAGTTCATGTCTGATGAGACTTTTGACATAGTAGATAAAAAGAATCTTCAATGTCTGTGGAATGCATGCCCGCTTAAACCCGGTACCTATTCAATTGAGCTTATTGTGAAAAAATTCGGCAAAAAACTGGACCATATAACAGATGTAACTGCTTTTGAAATAACCCACGGTGATTTTTATCACAACGAAAAACTAGGAGAAATTAAAGGATCTTTTCTACCGGGAGGTAAATGGAAACTTAATCTCCCAGTTTAATTTAAATTTCAACATAGACACAAAAGCAGCTTTTCCCTGTAATCCATATGTCAAAAACAAAATTACGGACACCACTCACACCATTCTCTATGAACAAGTTAAGCGCGCCTTAAATAGTCTTGGACTTGAACCTCTCACAATAGAAACAAAGCAAAGTAAGTGTCACAAAAACAATAGACAGGTCACAGCATGAAAGTCCAATGCAGAATCACCAAGACTCACCCTGTTATACTACATGCACCGGGGGGAGGGCCGACCGAACCGCTAAAGGGCAGCCACCCTAAGCACCAGACTCAGCATCCCACTTGGCAAACACTTCTCAAGCATTGGCAAAAATCCCCGGCCCCAGAGCCAGGACCGGACCTGAGCCGAGAACTGACCGTGATCACCTGGAACACATCTCAAAACAAAAGCATTCTGGAACTTTCCCTGGAAAAACTCGGTGTACCCTGCAAAGTTCTGGGCCGAGGCCATAGAAACTGGTCAAACTCCCTCAAGCTGGAAATAGCCATTAAATTCCTGACCACCGTGAACACGCCCTACGTCCTGGCCCTAGATGCTTATGATGTCCTGGTCATTGACCATCCAGTCAAGGCACTGGAACACTTCAGACAAATAGACTGCGATCTTCTGTTTAATGCCTCTAAAATCTTCTCCCCCAATTTCGGAAACAAAGATCCGGGACGCTATATTACCGACACCTGGAAACAGTTTCAGGAGAAAGTCGGCTTCGGAACCTGGCCCTTTGTCAATGCCGGGGTGTGCATTGCGAAAACCAGCGCTTATATAGATTTTGCCCGCGACTGTATATCGCGGGATGTTAAAACCCTGATTCAAAAAGGCCTGCTACCTCCAACCTGCGGTAAGCGTAACACTATGGATATAGAGCAGGTGCGAGTTTACTGGTGTTTTATGGACTGGCACCCCAGAATGCAGGCAGACCACCAGAGCCGTATTTTCATGAACACAAAATATCTCTCACGTAAGGATATTTTGATCAAGAGCCCGGTTTCCAAAATCTACATTGAGTGGCTAGCTATCTATGCGGACCATATCAGGATAAAGCTAAAAACCGGCTTCAAATTCCTGCTGGATAATACCCGGGCTCTGCGGGGCCGCTTTGGCCTACGCAGAATTCAGTGGAAAAAAAATATCGCAGAACCGAAAACCTGAAGCAATAAACCTCAAAAACTTCCTAATCAAAATCAATTCCAGAATCAGAACAGATCATGGACAGGTCTTCATTGTGTGAACTGTAGGCACATTCAGTGGCTTCCTTGGGAAAACAGGACAGAGACACATAATCTGAGTCAGGAGCAATATAATTTTGTTCCCGCCATTCAACGTGGCTGGAAGCCCTGGACGATACCCCTGACTAGTCACGGCTAAGCGAACTGCGCCGGTTAAAGGCTGCATGCAGCATGTGAACATCATCGAAAAATCTAGCCTGAGGAGAATAAGGGAAAACTTTTGTCTGTAAAAACTGTTTTGCAAAGGGCCGCGGGCTGAAAGTACCAACTGTTTTGCAATGTATGTAGGGAAGGGGTCTCCAACCCGGCTCCGGCAATCGCAACATACTGGTTTTAAAACATCTGCCATGGGCATAACGAACGTTGTTACAAAATGCAGGCGTGTTTTTTAAAATGTTCTGTGGATGCAGATACAGGGCATGGACAGAAAGCTTTCCATAAGACCGACTCTGTTCGGACACACAAAATCTCTCCAATGTACGAAGCCCCTTCTCAAAGAACAATTCATCCCCATCCACGAACATAAACCACTCTGTTTTAATCCACTTATCAAGGATTAGATTCACAACAATGTTTTTATTTATGGGAGAAGGAGAAAAACTTATAAGATCAAATTTCAGGCTTTTGTCATCCTTAAGCACAGCCAAAATATCTCGTGTACTGTCCACACTGTTATCATCCACCACCACCACGTGTGGAAAAACTTTACATACAGTACGCACAATCGTTTCTATCCAGTAGTCCTCATTTTTAACCAATATAAGCGGAGTTAATCCTGCCTGCAGCCCCCTTTGTGGCGGTCCAATCAGCCGCGTAAGCCTCTTATACCATATTGCCCGTAGAAAAGGACGGCACAAGGGATAAATCCGCAACCGGGCACGGGCACCTTGCATCAGGTTCCTGCCAGCCTTCAGGCCTTGCCAAATTTTACCTTCAGGCTGTATAACTCGTGAAAGAAGTTTTTTCATATAAATAACTCTCTATCTTTCAAGACCGGTATCCAATATTGTTCAGTCGCTTTTTCTTACAAACTTTTCGGCGATACTCCCTGTTATACAAATCTTATTTTTCATATTTATTCTCTGAATCTTATCTTTGACAAGTAAAACTTTATCTTCTTTGTACAACTCCAGATTAAAGGACTATTTTCAAGCACTCCGCAATGTTTAGAAAATACAATATAACTGCTCATAAACAAATCTGCAATAGAAAGAAATTTAGAAAACAACTAAGCTATCTTGTACTTTTCAATCAGTTACATCATAACTGGCAACGGCTATCTTTAAACGGTATCAATCTAAAAACCCTTTAAAATAACCTAAAAAAAACAATGGTAACAAGAATTAATATTTACTGAAATCATACTTTAGCTCATAAGGCGGGCTAACGTGATCAGTTCCATGACCTTGTCAAACATATCTGTGATCACTCCCTATCTCAACCAAAAGCGTTTTGCTGAACAAACCCTTCGCTCAATTTTAAATCAAGATTATCCCCACCTGAAATCTATCATTATTGACAGTAACTCCAAGGATAGAACCGTCGATATTATTAAAAACTAGCTGGAACATTTGTCCTTACGGAACAACAATCCTGGTCCGGGACAATACTACACAATCAATAAAGGTTTTGTCCTCTGCACCTGAGATATTTTAATGAATTTTATCTTGACACACATTGCTGCAATTTCTATACTTTCCAATCTGAAAGCAGGTTCTTGTCAAACCGTTGAACACTTAATAGAACGGTTAACAGCATATCTTAATTTTCTCAACTATTATCAAAATACTGGGATTGATTTATTTCCCCCACTTTTTTAATATGTTTAAGTTTCAAATAAATATCGCCCTACAATAATAAGAGCATATACTTGTGAGAATAGCATATATCTGTACCTCTTTTCTTGAGGAACTATTTATATTAAACAGAATTACAGGCTTGATCGACCGTGGTCACGATGTTGATATCTACGCAGCTGAGAAGAAAAATATTTCGGGCTGGCATCCAGATATAATCAAATACAACCTTTTTGAAAAAACTTTTTTGTTTGAAAGGGAAAAAAGATCTGCCTTTTATTATTTAAAAACAATCAGGTTTCTTCTTTACAGCTTTTACAAAAAGCCTTCTGCTTTATTTTTAATTTTAAATATAATTAAGAAAAGACAAGTATCTTCATTCTTCTCTGCTGCTACTTTAATCAAAGATAAAGGCCCTTACGATATTATTCACTGCAACTACGGACCAAATGGTATTATGGCGTTAATGCTTAAGGAAATTACCGGACTAAAAGGAACGCTGGTTACTTCTTTTCATGGTTACGATATCAGCAAATATATTCATAAACATGGGGAAAATGTTTATGATAGACTCTTTAAAAAGAGTAAGCTTCTTCTTGTCGTCAGCAACGAAATCAAAAAAAGGTTAATTGAACTTGGATGTGATAAAAAAAATATCGTTCTGCATTATTCAGGAATAGATACGACTAAAATTTCTTTTAATCCACCGGCTTTACGTGAGGGCAAAAAAGTTCGCATTATAAGTGTCGGACATTTTATTGAGAAAAAGGGATTTGAATATGCATTACATGCTGTTGCAAAACTACGGAAAGATGGTTACCGGTTTAGCTATACTATTATCGGAAGTGGAAGATTAGGACTGAAGTATATTGACTTAACCAAAAAACTTGGCATTGAAAATGAGGTTATATTCCATGATCCAGTACCCAACTCCAAAATAATACATTTTCTTGAAAATTCAGATATTCTGTTGACTCCGAGCGTTACAGCCAGAGGAGGCAATAAAGAAGGTATTCCTAACATCATTAAGGAGGCAATGGCAGTTGGGCTGCCAGTAATCAGCACCTTTCATGGAGGTATTCCTGAACTTGTAAGAGACGGCGTGTCCGGTTTTCTGGTTTCTGAACGTGATCCCGAAGCTCTCTATGAAAAGCTCTCTTTTCTTATACAGAATCCGAAAAAATGGTTTGAAATGGGCAAAGCCGGCAGAACTACGGTGGAAAACAATTTTAATATACATAAGCTTAATGACAGCCTTGTAAACATATATGAACAGCTGCTTGAATCATAAAATTATTAATTAAAAAGACTTGCAATAAGGTTGCATAATCTTTTCACAAGACAACCTGTGGGATATATTTTTGATTTTTTGTATTTATAAAATAATTGACCAGTATGTCTCTGCTAACAAAGATTCCTTATCTATAATCACAGCAGCGCCCACCTATATATAAACCCATTTAATATCCCAATCCAGCACCTTTCAAAAAAACTTTTTCAGGCTATACTCCTTCTTTTCATTAACCATAACAACAAACCTGGACTGTTAGGATTTTTTTCGACATTGTCGTTCTGGTTTCAAACTTTTTTCCGAGTTCTGTTTCATTTGTTTTATGGAGAAGCCAAAACAAAATCAGTCCGCTATACCGTCAGAAAAACCGGGGAATAGTTTGGATTGTAGCGTTACAGGCTCTCCTCTAACGACGTTGCTTTTCTATTGCGTGGTATGTTTTCATTTCAATCTCACATAGTTTAGCAATCCGTTGAGTTGTTTTCGGGAGATTAAGCAGTTCAAGGACTCTATTATATAGGGACGCGTCATCAGAAAAAGACTGAGGTGCAGTAATGTTCTTGCGGGAAATATGTATCTTTAGACCTATCACTCTCTCAAAATCTTCTGCGAAAGAAGTAAGATCCTCCGTAAAACCGACCACAGCAAAGCTTTTGATTGTCTCTATTGCCAGTCTGGAAAGTATTTCTGCCTCCCTGAGGTCAGAAGGAAACTTTCCAGTAAGCATCATTGTTGAAAAGAAGGCAAACTGGCGGCCGCGGGCCGAGTCCAGAACCCGATCAAGTTCCTCCTCCAGACAGATCCCGGCATTACAGACAGGCAACAACATTGCATCATTATTGTTGATCTTGTCATACGCGTAATGAGATTTCCAGCGGGCAACCGGATCCCTCAAGACGGTAACAAAGGCCACTTCATTTTTGTATTCTTCAACAAGCGTCTTATTGACCGGAAGGTGGCCATAGATAAGTTTTCGGCCTGAGCGAAGAAGATAAGACAGGAGATATTGCCGATAAAGAGGTGTTGCTTCGACGATTTCAAGCGGCGAAGCATCAGGCAGAACAGACCTTACCGCCAGACGGGCATCGCGAGAATTGATCCAGGGCTCCAGCAAAGATCCCATGGAATTGTGGATAGCGGCTGCAACAGATTTTCCTGCACACTTCGGAACATGGATAAAAGCCACACGCTGTTTGTGTGTAATCGTTCGGTCGATCAGACAGAAAGCCTTATAGCTAAGTCTTCTAAGGAGCCTGTTCATCGTTTTCCGCATAACCTTTTCCGCCTGAACATAATATCAAACAACCTCCTGTTTTAGAATGTTTTCTCTTATATCTTTTTGGTTTATTTATGTCAAGAGAACCCTTAAGAGCAGTCCTTTCCAGTGACGGAACAATGCGTCCATTCTTATTACCCCTTTACTCCCTGCGAAAGTTTTTGGAAACGTAAAAGAAAAAAACAGGGTTTAAACTAAAGAAAAGTCTTTAAAAACATTTTTATTTTTTGCTTCAGACAGAGTAAAAAGCTGGTGGCAAAATGATACTTTTGGGTTAATCTGTCCGCCACAATATCACGAACAATTGATGGCGGATGCTTCAAAGGAAAGTCCATTGAACGTATTGAAAGCGTCAGTCGGCTGCCCCCTTCTTTAGTGTGGGTCGCATCTTCCCGGAAACCGATATTTTTGACCAGGTTCCTGTCCGGCAGAACAATTAAGCCCTCCTTTACCCAACAGGAAAAAGTCCATCGGTATCCCCAGCTGTTTTTCTTATTTTCATATGTCTGTTGAAAAATATTAGCCCAATGTCTCACCGCTCTTGCATCATCCTGCCATATATCCTTTAACCCGTTACGGCACAGCATCTTGTCCTTCAGCCAGCTGCTGTCTCTAAGATCCGGCCACTTCACCATATCAAAATCAAAACATTTCCAGGCTCTCCGCCATGTGGCCCATCCGGAATAATGACTAAAATGGGAAAAATAGTAGCTGTGATAATCTCTATTTTTCCCATACTGAAAATTACAGCTGGCAACAACCATAATACGCGGGTCATCCCGGTATTTTTCTAAAAGTTCCCGGCAAAACTGAAAAAAGGTCTGATCCGGCAGACAATCATCTTCAAGAATAATGGCTTCTTCAGCGCTTTCAAATACCCAGTTAATCCCAGAGGGAATCCTCTTTTGACAACCGAGATTTACCTCAGAAAAATTTTTCCGAACATCACAGGGCCAGTCCACCCGGTCAACCACCCTGCGTGCATCAATACACTTTTGAACATCCTCGGGATGATCCGGACGCGGCCCGTCAGCAATAATAAAAAGCTTTAAAGGTCTGGACCTGCGGATTTCTTCAAATACTTTTGCGGTAAGATCCGGACGGTTAAAAATGAAAAAGGCTATTGGTGTGGAAAGTTGAAACATAAAATCAGTATAGAAATAATTATTTTCCGAGTCAAGGGATAACACAAGTGCGGAACAGGAATACACAATTAACATTCAGGCAACTGTTTTTATAACAGCCTCGTTTTACTAACCTCTGCGCAGAGGTTCTATCAGATCCATAAGCTGGTGACCGATACTTCGCGGGCAAAGATCTCTGCAAAACAGTTCATAGCCTGAGTCAGAAAGAGTTCGGCACAGATGCCGGTTTTTGTTAAGCAGCTGAATCGCTTCAGCAAGCGCTTGCGGATCTTCGGGAGGCACAAATAAACAGTGCTTACCCGCTTCCATCAATTCACTGTTACTGGCAGACGCCCTGGTAATATAAGGCAAACCGAGAGCTAATGCTTCAAAAGTTTTATTCTGCACCGTACGGTCCAAGCGATCATGTCCTGAAAACTGCCCCAGACAAATATGGCATGACAGCATCCGCTGTCTCAATTCATCATCCGGCAGATAATCAGTTACCAGCTCCACATGGTCAAGGTCGTACCTATTGATCATTTCCTCTATTCTATTTTTAAGCATTCCGCGTCCAAGGATCAGAAACGCAACACCTGATCCCTTAAGCATACGTGCGGCTTCTATGACCACTTCAACGCCGGTCGCCGGCAAAAACCCCCCTCTAAATACTGCTATAAAACCGGGCTGCTTAGCCACGGCAGGATCCGGAAAAAAAACAGTATCATCTGCACCGGTCCATGTTCGCACCATCTTTTTCCCACTCACATAAAACTTTCTGCAAATAAATTTTTTCTGAGCATGACTTTCCACCAGGATCACATCCGACAACTTAAACGCCAGGTAATCTATCAGCCAGGCCTTGATCCCCTTAAAGGATAATGGTTTGGTAAAAAAACGGTCATGCACTGAAGCCTCATACAGCGTACTCAGCGCATTATAAACAATCGGACGACCCGAAATCAGTCTGGCCAGAGGAACAGCCACATTGCTTAGATAACCGACCATAAGCACATCATACGATTTGCGTATCCGCCAGTGTTTTTGAATTAAACGCAGATATTTCAAAAGAAAAGGAGAATCGTCCACACATTGGATCACATCCGCATCGTTCTGCTCCAAGCCCTGCAGATAGACCCTGTTACGCGCAAGAACCGGTTTATAGATACCAAAATAGCAGACTGTCAGTGTTTTCACGAAAAACATCCATCTGTTTTTAATCTAACGAGTTATTACAGCACAGCAGGTTTTGATGACCTGTTTTATCACTATCCGCTGCCGAGCCGTCTCAAATCAGCGATACAGGTTCAGCCCCTCTTTTTTTCTTTATTCATAACACATCTCACTGGTAAAGTATTTTGCAAAAGTCTAAACCTTTCAGGGCTTTGGCTTTAAAGTCTGCACAGAGCGCTTTACTTATCTTTCAGGATTTAAAAACCTGTTAAAAACTTATTATAAATTAGAGCTTAAAACAATTGTTATTATCATCTGTTTTAAATTATGGAAAATTTTACTTTAAAAAATAACCTGCGAATAACAAATACGAAATCAAAAGACTTAAGAAAAATTCTGGGAAAGGGGGAAATCTATCCCGCAAATATCCTTAACAAAATCAGCGAAACCAGCTTTCTCATTGAGATATTAAGCAGACAGATCATTGCCGCATCATCGCTTCAGTTTACGACGGCCAAAGTCTTTGTCCAGATAAATGAACTTGATCCTAAAATTCATCTAAGGATCATATCTTCAAACCTTGAATACATAGAACAAATTTTAGATATTGCCAAATCAGAACAGATCAAGCTTGATACTTTTAATCAGTGGGGTCTGGCTGAATTTATAAAAACAGGCTACACTTTTTCAGACCGACGCATTAAAGATGATTTAAATAAGATAAAAATGATTGCGTCCGGTCTTAACTCAAGACACCTTATTCCCCTTGCAGAATATGTAAAAATGCTTTCAAAAAAACCGTTCCGGTTTTACAGGATATCTTCTGTTCTTTTTCCAAAACCCATCCCTGTTAAGAGTTCTAAAAAAGGTTATATCGCTGCAAACAGACCGGGAGATATAATCAATACACTTCATTACTACTATACCCACTATAACTTTGACAGTAAAAATTTAAAGACAACCCTTAAAAAAGATGGGCTTGAAATAGAACTATCCGAAATCGAAAATATCTGTTCAGTACTTAAAGAATATAATGACTTTATGAAACCCAATTATTCCCTGTCCGGATTTCTTGTTCCCTGTGAAAACGAAATAAAACCCGTAACGGTCGAAGGTAAAAGAGACATAAAAGGAGCAGATATTATTAACAGATTTGAATTTACCTTTTCACTGGAAAATTATGGGTCTTTCCGCATAAACCTCCGTTTCCTTGAAAAAATGCTGAGCATCTTGTATTTTTTTTACAATACCCTGCTAAACGCAAAACTGATAGAATTCGAACAGCCTGCCAGAGCCATTGCCTCAACTTACGGCCTTAAAGTTCTGCCGTTTCATCATGAAATGTCCTATTACAGGACAATACTTTAATATCGGAATAATAAGTGCCTAAAATGAGTTAAAGTACCTGGAATGCTTAAAGTATAAAAAGCTGAAAGCAAAGATGGCATAAAACAGGACTTTTGACACTTCCTGCCGGTCTTTTAACAAAACAGCGATTTAATGAATCCTAAATTTAGCGCCAGGGGCTCTGCTGTTGGCTCTTTTACGCATTGCTGCCCCCTGTCTTTAAATTTTATGTTATTTGCAACCTTATTAACCAACCGCATATTTCTGTGACCACAGTCAAACATAAATTTATATTTTTTGAGTGTGACATTGTTTTATATTCTTTTCTGCTCTTTTATCTATATGGCTACATTTTACATGTTGTATATTTCTGACCGTGTTCATTTTTTTCTTGACATCGCGCAAAAGATGACTTATTTAGGTATAACTAAAATAAAAAATGGATTTAATCGCTTTAGGAGAAAAAGATGACCTTAAAGTCAGACCTCGAAAATTTC
>CAYLYF010000077.1:0-19550 GCA_964387595.1 uncultured Thermodesulfobacteriota bacterium
CCGTGCTTATCTGTTCTGTGATAGCCCTTGCACTGGTATACATTCTTCCCACTTTTTGTACTGTACCCATATGGTGGGAAGACAATCTTCCTTCAGAAAAAATATCTCTGGGTCTTGACCTGCAGGGCGGCGTGCATCTACTGCTGGAAGTAGAGGCAGGCAAGGCGGTTGAAAACACTTTGGAAAGATATGCCGAAGAATTGGAAGAGGTTCTTTTTACGGAACGTATCCCCTTCGATCATGTAGATAAAATCAGTGCGACCGAAATAGAGATCGGCATTATTGATCCAGACACCAGAGAAAAGATCGAGGGTATCATCTCCAGCCGTTTTAAGGTATTGAAACAAAAAGGAAAACCTGTAGAAGAAAATGACATGATAAGGTATGTCCTTGAAATCGACAGCCAGGAAGCTGAATATATAAGCAAGCTTGCTGTTGATCAGGCCATAGAAACCATCAGAAACAGAATTGACGCATTCGGCGTTAGTGAACCCATAATTCTCAAACAGGGAATGGACAAGATCCTTATCCAGCTTCCCGGGGTTGATGATCCTGACCGGGCAATTGATCTCATTGGTAAAACCGCTATCCTGGAATTCAAACTGGTGGATGATGAAAATAGCCTTGCAGAAGCCAAAACAGGAAATATTCCGGCAGAAAGCCAGCTTCTTTATCAGCGACAGACAGACCCCAAAACAAGTGAAGTGACTAAAACACCGTTCCTGTTAAAGAAAAGGACACTTCTAACCGGAGACCGCCTGATTAACGCATCCGTAAGAATAGATTCCCGATTTAACGAACCTTACGTTTCGATTGAGTTTGATTCAAGAGGCGCAAAGATATTTGAAAGAATCACCAAAAAGAACACCAAAAAACGTCTTGCGATTATTCTTGATGATAATGTCTATTCAGCACCCACGATTCAGGATCGTATCTCAGGCGGACACGCACAGATAACAGGACGGTTCTCAATGGAGGAAGCAAGAGACCTGGCAATCGTGCTGCGGGCCGGCTCGCTGCCTGCTCCGGTAAAGATACTTGAAAGAAGACAAGTCGGACCGTCTCTCGGTCAGGACTCTATTGACCAGGGCGTAAAATCAATCATCATCGGAAGTCTCCTGGTACTTGTTTTTATCCTGGTCTATTATGGTGCTTCCGGCCTTGTGGCGGACTTTGCGCTGGTGCTTAACATCCTTTTGATCCTGGCTGCCCTTGCCGCTTTCAGAGCCACACTGACACTTCCGGGTATTGCCGGAATGGTGCTCACGATCGGGATGGCAATCGATGCAAATGTTCTCATCTTTGAAAGGACAAGAGAAGAGCTCCGTCTCGGCAAGACCGCAAGAGCTGCTATTGACAGCGGTTATTCAAAAGCACTCATTACAATTCTTGACTCCAACATAACCACTTTTGTTGCAGCCCTTTTCCTCTTCCAGTTTGGTACCGGTCCGGTCAAGGGATTTGCTGTAACCTTAAGTATCGGAATTATTGCAAGTCTTTTCACCGCAATCGTGGTAACACGGTTCATCTTTGACTACTTCCTCATGAGAAGAAGCGTAAAAAAAATAAGCATTTAGAAAGGATACACTCAAGTGCAGTTTATAAAACAGGATATCAATTTTGATTTTATCGGTAAAACCCGTCTGGCTGGGATACTGTCTGTTGTACTTATATTAATAAGTGCCGGCAGTATGGTCATCAAAGGCGGACCCAAATACGGGATCGATTTTGCGGGTGGAACACTGATACAGGTTCAGTTTGCAGAACAGATGGATGTGGTAAAGATCAGGGCCATCATCGACAAGATCGATCTTTCCAGTTCTTCGGTCCAGCCTTTTGGGGATAAAGGCGAAAACGAATATCTGATCAGTATAAACGAAACGGTTGACGATCTTCAGGGACTTTCCGGTAAGGTTAAGGCTCTTTTCGATAAAAGTTTTGGTAAAGAAAATTTTGAGATAAGACGTGTTGAAATGGTCGGACCCAAAGTCGGCGCTGATCTCAGGCAAAAAGGGTTCATGGCCGTAATCTGTTCTCTGCTGGGTATGCTGGCTTATATCTGGTGGCGGTTTGAGTTCAAGTTCGGCATTGGCGCCATCCTTGCACTGACCCATGATGTCATCATTACACTTGGCGCTCTCTCTATTGCCGGCAAAGCGATTGATCTGCCCATCATTGCAGCAATTCTGACTGTGGTGGGTTATTCTGTTAATGATACGATTATCGTCAGTGACCGGATCCGTGAAAACACCCGTAGAATGAGCAGAGACAAGCTGGGCAAGGTCATAAATATGAGTATTAACCAGACCCTAAGCCGGACCATCATCACAAGCCTTACAACACTGCTGGTGGTCATTGCTCTCTTTTTCTTCGGCGGCGGGGTGATCCATGACTTTGCCTTTACACTGATGGTGGGAGTAATCGTCGGAACCTACTCCTCTATATTTATTGCCAGTCCCCTGCTTCTCCTGTGGGAAAAGATCCTGCATGACAACCGGGTACAAGGTAAGTAGGCTATGACTGTTTTTTAAGCAGCTGACAGGAGAACACTTTTTTGATTTCAGTTGAGGAAGCCTTAAATACGATACTGCCCCATATAAAGGTGCTTGGCACGGAAAGGGTCACCATTCAAAATTCCCTTGGCGCGATCCTTTCCGAAGACATCTGCGCCCCTTTTAATGTCCCCCCCCTTGATAATTCTGCCATGGACGGATATGCAGTTAAAGCTTCTGACATAGACGGTGCGTCGGAACAAAATCCCGCAAAACTTAAAATAAGCGGGGAACTGCCCGCAGGCTATATCAGCAAAGACCTCTTAAAAAAAGGCGAGGCACTGCGTATCATGACCGGTGCGCCTGTTCCTGAAGGCGCAGATACTGTCGTCATGCAGGAAGATACCCGCACAGAAAATGGCTCGGTTGAAATCTTTTCTGATATTTCTGCCGGAACAAATATCAGGAAAGCCGGTGAGGACATCGCAGCGGGGCAGCTGCTTTTTGAGACAGGTACCCGTATCAGGCCGGCACACATAGGAACTCTTGCTTCAATAAAAAAAGCGCTGGTAAGTGTCTATCAGCGGCCGAGGGTAGCCATCCTTTCCACCGGAGACGAACTCGTCGACCTTGACGGAGACCTGACAGGAGGAAAGATCATAAGCAGCAATACATATTCACTCTTTTCGCTGGTGGCTGAAAACGGCGGAATCCCTGTCAATCTTGGGATCGGCCGTGACACCAAAGAAGCCTTAAAAGAAAAATTCCTTGGGGGGCTTCATTCTGATATTATCCTTTCTTCCGGCGGCGTTTCCGTCGGCGACTATGATTTTGTAAAGGACGTACTGCAGGAGCTTGGTCTGGATATGAAATTCTGGAAAGTTTCCATGAGACCGGGACAACCGCTTGCTTTCGGAATGATAAATGAAAAACCGGCTTTCGGACTGCCGGGAAATCCCGTTTCTGTAATGGTATCTTTTGAACAATTTGTCCGGCCCGCGATCAGGAAAATGATGGGATACAAAAAACTTTTCCGGCCGCTGATAACCGGAACGGCAATAGGAGAAGTGAAAACACGCAAGGGTAAAAAACACTTTATCCGGTGTGTGATAAAAATCGAGGACGGTCAATATACCGTTTCAACAACCGGCGCACAGGGTTCGGGCATGCTGACCTCAATGGCAGCAGCCAATGGTCTGATGGTTGTCCCTGAAGACCGGGACTGTATAAAACCGGGCGACACGGTCAAAGTGCAGGTCCTTGACGCTGAGTTCGGTGCCACTGAAGAACCGGGTTATTAGACAAAAACAGCCCCCAGGACCAGCTAAAGGGCCCCCGAGTCACAGTTTTAGAGGATTTCACTCGAAGCCTAGACCCCTAGAATCCTTTTTAAAAATACCATGCGGCTGTAAACCGTTTCATAAAGAAGAAATTTTCCAGCAAAAAATAACCGGAGAACAAAAATGGCAGAACCTTTTGTAGACCTTAAAAGAACAGATTACTGCGGCAGCCTGCGTAAAGACAGCATAGACAAAAAAGTAACTGTGCTGGGCTGGGTGCACAGCAGACGTGATCTTGGTGGAATGACATTTATTGACTTAAGAGACAGAGAAGGCTTACTGCAGGTCGCATTTTCACCGGCTGTTGTTGCTCCGGACGTTCTTGATAAGGCAAAAGCATTAAGAAATGAATATGTCATTGCCGTCAGGGGAAAGGTGATATCCCGTCCGGAAGGCATGATTAATCCTGATATGCCTACCGGTGAAATCGAACTCGAAGCAACAGAACTTTATATCCTTAACGAATCAGAAACCCCGCCTTTTGAAGTGGCCGGGAAGATCGAGACCTCCGAAGGAAATAAACTTAAATACAGATTTTTAGAGCTCAGAAGACCTGAAGTACAGAAAACATTTCTGCTTCGACACAAACTTTATCAGTCCACCCGGAACTTCCTGGCCTCCAGCGGGTTCATCGAGATCGAAACTCCCTTTCTGACCAAAAGCACTCCGGAAGGCGCGCGGGACTATGTTGTTCCGAGCCGGATCGAGCCCGGAAGTTTCTATGCACTCCCCCAGTCACCGCAGCTTTTTAAGCAGATACTGATGGTCTCCGGATTTGACCGTTATTTCCAGATCGTAAAGTGTTTTAGAGACGAAGACCTTCGCGCTGACAGACAGCCTGAGTTTACTCAGATAGATATGGAGCTCTCTTTTATTGACGAGGAGGACATTTACCGGATCCTTGAAGATATGATGAAAACCCTGTTTAAAGAGGTCCTGTCCGTTGATGTGGAGACACCCTTTCCCAGGATCAGCTACAAAGAGTCTATGGACCGCTTTGGGGTTGACAATCCTGATGTCAGATTTGGTCTTGAATTTACAGATATTTCCGCTGCGGTTAAAAATTCAGAATTTAAAGTTTTTTTAGGCGCCCTTGAAAAAGGCGGGGCCATAAAAGCACTCACATTAAAAGAGGGGGCTTCTTTTTCACGGAAAGACCTTGACGAGCTTACCGAGGTTGCCAAAACATACGGAGCCGGGGGGCTGGTGTGGATAAAGATCAACCCCGACGGCTGGCAGTCTCCTATAAAGAAGTTTTTAAACAATACAGAAAAAAAAGAGATCGAAAAAACAACTGCTGCGGGTACCGGCGACCTGATACTGGTCGTTGCTGACCCGTCGTTTACGACAGCCTGTACAGCCCTTGGAAATGTCCGTCTTCACCTGATCAAAAAACTGGGGATTGAACCCTCACAGAAGTTCAAGTTCATCTGGATCAACAAATTTCCGCTGCTTGAATTCTCCGAAGAAGAGCAGAGATGGACGGCAGTCCACCACCCTTTTACTTCACCGATAACAAAAGACATGCCTCTTCTGGATAAAACCCCCGGCAAAGTCCGTGCCAGAGCATATGACCTTGTCCTGAATGGCAGCGAAATCGGTGGCGGAAGCATTCGTATTCATATGCAGGAGATGCAATCAAAGATGTTTGGCTTGTTGGGAATCGAAAAAGAAGAGGCTGATGCAAAATTTGGATTTTTACTGGATGCGCTCCGCTTTGGTGCGCCGCCCCATGGCGGGCTAGCACTGGGGCTTGACCGGTTGGTCATGCTGATGACGGGTGCAGAATCAATAAGGGACATCATCGCTTTTCCAAAAACCGCAAAAGCGGCCTGTCTTCTGTCGGGAGCGCCCTCACCCATTGATGAAAAGCAGAAAAAAGAACTTTATATCAGTTCAATAGAAACTGACAAAAAAGATTAGGGACAATTATTCATATACTTAAACGGTATCGTCTTTTTTGACCGGCGGCAGGTAAATATTAAAGGTCATACCGTCTTCTTCGTTTTTTCCCAGACTAATATGACCATTATGTATTGATATGATCTGGTTACAGATAGGAAGGCCCAGACCTGTTCCGGTTGCCTTACTTGTGAAAAAAGGGTGAAATACATTTTCCAGATCTTCTTCCGGAATTCCTATTCCGGTATCAGACACTGAAAGTTTAATAAGAGAATCCTCCATTCCGGTGACTATCTTTAAGCGACCCCCTTCAGGCATAGCATCCATCGCATTATTGAACATATTTTGAAGCACCCTTTTAAACTGGCCGCAATCGATCTCAAGAGTGGGAACCGGACTGAATTCTTTTTCTATCGCCACATTTCTTTTTTTAAATTCAAAATCAAACACCTGCAGACTTTTATCTATAACCTCATTAAGGGAGATCTTCTCCAGACTCAATTTTTGAGGCCGTATAAAACTTAAAAGCTCTGAAAGTATCATTTCAAGACGATCAATCTCTTCAACAATGATCCGCAGATATTTTTTATTTGTGCTTTCCCTGCTTTCATTCTTAAACAAACGCCGGGCAAAACCGCCGATGGCAACAAGCGGATTTCTGATTCCATGGGCAACGGTTGCCGACATCTCACCCACAGCTGCAAGTTTTTCAGCACGGATAAGCCGGTCCCTGTTTTTTTTAAGCTCTCTATAAGCAATGTCAAGCTCCAGGACCTTTTCCACATTTACCTTATAAAGCTCTGATTTTTCTATGGCAAGGCTTGCGTTTATTGCAAAAGCCCGAAGTTTCTCAATGTCATGGTGCTCAATAGGACTTTTTGTGATCGCATTGTCTGCCCATAAAACACCGAGTACAACACCTTCAGCAATTAACGGCGTAATGGCAAATTCATTACAGTTCAGTTTATTCAATAGTTCTTCCGGTACATCAGGACTGCCGGCAGCATCTTTCACATTGAAAGATTCCCCGGATTTAACTGCTTTAATCAGGATGTTATTTTCATCGGCTAAAGAAATCCTGATACTTTTGGCAATATTATTTACGTGTGTATCTGTTTTTTCATCAATATCCGTATAGGATTGAAGGGTCTCTCTCAAAGACAGGTTTTTCCCCAGAATCTCTCCCCATATCTTCTGTGCTTCACCCGCATCTGCCGGACCGATAGCAACCCTTCCTTCAAGAAAAGAGCGGTCATTGTCCAGCAGGAAAAGAAATGCTCTGTTAAATCCAAGGCCCTGGTGAGACGTTGCACCGGCAAGAATGACGTTTAAAACAACATTTACGTCTGTTGTACTGGCAAGGACTTCACTTATCTCATTAAGAATGGAAAGTTCTGAGACTTTTTCTTTAAGGGATTGCTGGGACGCAGTAAGTTCATAAGTCCTTTCCCTTACCTTTTCTTCAAGCTTTGCAGTGTATTCCTTGATCTCGGTCTCAAGACTTTTTCTTAAGGTAATATCTCTTGCGATAAAAGTAAGGTGATGCTCACCGTCCCATTCAAACAGAGAAACGGTTATTTCAGCCGGGAAGGTTTCCCCTGCTTTTTTTATACCATAAGATTCAAATATTTTTCCCCGCGCAGAAAAATCAGCTTTTTGAAGTTCCTGCAAAGCTGTATCCCAGACCTCTTCAGGTGCAAGTTTAAGAAGGTTTTTTTCGAGAACTTCTGTTTTATGGTATTCAAAAAGCTCCTGGGCCTTCCGGTTAAGATAGAGAATCTTACCGTTTTTGTCCGTGGAAATGATTGCGTCATTTGCCGTACCCAGCAATGTTCGATATCGTCTCTCCGACTGAAGAAGCTGTTTTGTCCTTGATTCCACTTCCCTTTCAAGTTCTCCGGTGTAGGACTTAAGTTTTTCCTCATAAATTTTTCTTTCGGAAATGTCACGCAATATTGCCGTAATCGCCTGTTTGCCTGCTGTTATCTGACGTGAAAAAGTTGCTTCAATGGTAACACTTGTTCCCTCTCTTGTAAGACAGACACCTTCAAAAACCCTGCTTGTCTGTAAATCATCGCCAGTTAAAAATATCTCCTGTACAAGTTTTTTCTGCTGGGCATGCAGCTCTTCCGGCATTAAAGAAAAAATGGTCATCTTTTTTGCTTCTTCAAGGGAAAACCCAAAAAGATCCTGAGATTTTCTGTTAAATTGAAAGATCTTTCCATCAACATCAAAAGAGATGATAGCGTCACTTGCATTTTCTATCATCTGCTGATAGCGTGCTTCAAGATAGGATAATTCTTTTTCCTGCCGGATTTTTTCCGATACATCCTCTACCAGTTCCAGCATCCCCCATACCGTTCCGTCATTTCCGGTTATGGGTGTACAGGAAACTTTAAAACTAATGCTCTTATTATCTACTTTCTGCTCTATGATCGTAGAATGTTTTTTTCCGTCTTTAAGACTCTTCACTGCTGGACAATTTTCACAGAGCACGTCCGTTTGAAAGTAAAAGGAATTATGACATAAGGGGAAAGTGGAGACATGTGTTTTGGGAAACCACTCAAGCATCCTGGAGTTTGCTTCTATTACATGAAAATCAGAGGAAATGAGAGCAAGGCCGTAACCGCCGCTTTCTATCAAAGGACGCAGAAGGCTTGAACTGTTTTTTAAGTTTTCAAACTCTTTTTGAATACATTCCCGGAGACGGTCAGTAAGCATTTTTTATAATAAATCCTTATGATTTTCAGGGTATATTCTCTATATATACTTTAAAAATTAAAAAAAGAAAATAAACTTTATTAAGCTCAAAAGGACAAAAAAGTTAACCTGCGGGAATAAGAAGAGTAATGGTGCAGCCCGGGCCTTTATTGTTTGCTGCTGAAACAGATCCGCCCATTTCAGCAACAAAATTTTTAACCAGGGCGAGACCGATACCGGTTCCCCCGGTTTTTCGGGTCAGGCTGCTGTCCACTCTGTAGAAATCATCAAAGACCTTTTTAAGAGCAGACCCCGGAATTCCAGGACCTGTGTCTGAAATGCTGATTTGCACATACTTCTTTTCGTTTTTAATGGAGAGAGTGATCTCCTTTTCATCAGATGTTTTTCCGAACTTGATGCTGTTTTCAACCAGATTTATGAGTATCTGGATCATGGCCTCACGATCATAGTTAAACGGTTTTAATTCACCTTTTTCAATCTTCAGATGAAAGCCTTCAAGTTTTAATTTTTCACTCAGTATGTCGGTAAACTCTTTTAACACTTCTTCAAGATTACCCGGCTGCAGATTTAAAGGACGCTGTTTTTTTTCAAGTTTTGAAAACTCCAGAACATTATTGATCAGCCTGGACAAACGTGAACTTTCTGAACCCAGAATACGGTAGTACTCCTGTTCGCGTTCAGGCGTAGAGGCTATTCCCTGCTCAAGCATCTCTATGTACATCCTGATATTGCTTAAAGGAGTCTTTAGTTCGTGAGTCACCGCAGATACAAAGCCTGACCGGCGCTCAGAAAGATCTACCACCGCCTGTGTGCTTTTGTAAATCGCAAACATTCCCATGAGTATTATGGCTATAAAACCGAATATCATTATATTAAGTGTTGTCCTGCCCGGAGAACCGGGTATTTCACTGCATGAAATTTTTGCGGTAAGAAAAGAAAAAGGCCGGGGAAACGAACGGTTTAAAACAAAGCCGGCAGCCGAAGAAACCTCACCGGCCTGAAGCGTTGAAATATTTTTTCCCCCGTCTCTTACACTCAGGGTCAGGCTGGTAAAATCCGCCATGGGCTGGCCCTTAAAGTAGGTCTCTACCATACGGCTTAGAAATTCATTGACCTTAACCACCACACCCTGCCGGTAGATCTGGTTGTTCAGTATGATTCTGCGGAAAATAAACACATGTTTGTCATCCACAAAAACCGACCGCATGGGATCGACCTCAACCTGCATCTTTTCATCATCCCCGGGCAAATCAAACCAACTGTTATTTGATATGTCACGTTCATACATGCTTGCATAGGTCTGTCGTCTCAGGCGGTCCAGTTCCGAAAGTTTTCTGGTGATATAATCGTTAAAAATGCTTATATCCGGCATTCCCTTCTCTGCCATCAGTTTCATTTCAAGAAGCTCTTTCTGGTCCGGCTGGACAATGCTCATCAGCTGGCCGAGGGTAATATACTCGATCCTTTTCTGCTGCGGAGACACCCTTCTTTTCCTTTCAGAGGAACGGCGCAGATACTTCTCCTCGAAAGGAGATTTCGCTTTATCACTTTTTACTAATATTTGGGATGAGCCTGTGCCTTTGGGGCTGTCAAGAAAGGATCGTTTTTTATTAAATTCGTGATTTATTTTTTCGAGCTGTGCCATCAGCCTAAACCGGCTAAAGGATCCACTGTTATTTATCCTTGCAGCCGGGGTTTGAAAAGATCCGTCCGGGTTATTCTGAAGATACCCCAGGATATACGGTGTGTTTTCCCTGGAATGAAAAGAAGTGTTATTAAAATTATAGGCATCTATGGCTCTGCCTTCCTCCTTTACAATAAGAGAGGTCAGCTCCTCTTCCATCTCATCAAACAGCTTATCGGCAAAATACTGCAGTTCCGCTCTTTCCTCTTTTTCAAGATTCTTATTGGCCTGCAGCGAAAAATAGATAAACGGTGCTGATACAGCTAAACAAAAGATGAAAATAAGAAGTTTCAGCTTTTTCAATGATTCGGCTCCAGTCTGTATCCTTCTCCCCGAATGGTCTGTATGGCCGGGACATCTCCGATAAGGGACACAATTTTTTTTCTCAGTTTAAGGATATGAATATCTACAGTTCTTGTTTCTATATCTGCATCAGAGTATTCCCAGACATCCTTTAAAAGTTCTTTTTTTGATACAATCCGGTCTTTGTGCCGGTAAAGGTACGACACAATGTCCATCTCCCGCCGGGTCAGTTCAACAGACATCTCATCTTTTAAGGCAACCAGGTTCTTACCGTCAAAATGAATGCCGAGCGCATCGATTTCTTCATCTCCGGGATTTTTGCCGGAACGTCTGAGAACCGCCTCAACCCGCACCATTAATTCTCTTAAGGAAAAAGGTTTGCTGATATAGTCATCCGCCCCTGCTTTAAATCCAACAACGATATCATCTTCCGAGCCTTTTGCCGTCATGATAATGATCGGCTGAACCGGTTTTTCCTGCCGTATTTTTTTACAAATCGAGATTCCGTCCAGGGTGGGAAGCATTAAGTCAAGGATGATAAGATCATACTTTCCCTCAAGGGCTTTTTCCAAGCCCTCTCCCCCGTCTTCAACACCTTCCGGCAGATAACCGTTAAAAACAAGCACATCAAGAAGCCCGTTTAAAATTGCCGGGTCATCCTCAACAATAAGGATTTTCATTTTGGATTTTGGCATCTGTTTTCTCCGTTTAAATTAGCTCATAAAATAGCCTTTTACATTATCAATTATAAACAATTATTGCTGTTTTTAAAGTAAAACTTATGTAAATCAAAAGGCTTTTTGTTTTACAGTTCTTTGAATTGTATTTTTTCTGTTATCAGCTAATATTTGTGACAGACACAAACACCTTTTTTTCACAACCGGGATTAACCGGTTTCTAAAGCCAAAAGGCTTTTTTTCAGGCAGGAGGAAGAAGCATTGAAGCCCCCCTCCTCTGACTTCTTTCTCCTGCCGCCCTCCTCCTTTTTCTTTTTTCATAAATCTCTAAATGTGCTAATCTGGTTACTTAAACGTAACCGGAGATTTTCATATGAAAAAACAAAAAATCGTATTTTTCGGCACCCCGGAATTCGCGGTTCCCTCCCTGCAGACCCTTATTGACAGGAAAGAGGAGATATTAAGTGTTGTTACCCAGCCGGACAGACCTGTTGGAAGAGGACAAAGATTAAAGTTATCTCCCATAAAAGACCTGGCTCTGAAACAGGGCATCAGGATAATGCAGCCTGAAAAAATAAAAGACCCGGATTTTATTAACCGGTTTAAAGACCTTTCTCCGGACCTGGCCGTCGTTGCTGCCTATGGACAGATATTCCCCAAAGCGCTTCTTGAAATACCCAAAAATGGATTTATAAATATCCATTCCTCCTACCTGCCGTTTTACAGGGGGGCAGCACCCATTAACCAGGCGATTATTAACGGAGAGGCAGAAACCGGTGTGACCATCATGCTTCTTGATGAAGGGATGGATACCGGAGATATTATTATTCAGGAAAAGTTTGGAATCGGACCGGAAGAAAACGCCTCCATGCTGCATGACAGACTTTCAATTTTCGGAGCAGCTCTCCTTGGCAGATCACTGGACCTGCTTGAATCCGGCGAATGGAGCCCGACGCCTCAGGACAAGGATAAAGCCACCTATGCACAGCTTCTTAGAAAAGAGGACGGCCTGATACGCTGGAACCTTCCTGCGGAAACACTCTTTAACCAGGTCCGGGGCATGACCCCCTGGCCGGGATGTTTTACGTATTTAGATAAAAAACGGCTAAAGATCCATTCTGCAAAAAAACGGGCTGCAAAAAAAGAAACATCTCCCGGACAAGTCATCTCCGTGTCAGGTGAAGGAATAGAAGTATCTGCAGGAAAAGGAAATCTTCTTTTAAAAGAGATTCAGCTGGAAGGCAAAAAAAGAATGTCAGCAAATGACTTTACTAAAGGACATAATCTTAAACCCGGAACGGTGCTGGGAACCCGCAAGTAAGTTATTGTTGCCGGACTTATAATTAACGCCACAGAGAGCCATGAACAAACAGACCATAAATAAAATTCCTCAGGATTCCGATTTTCATTACGGCTTTATTCTTCTCGGACTGATCGTACTGAGTGTTTTTGGGTCTCTGGGCCTGGCACGGTTTGGTTACACCAGCATCCTCCCGGCAATGCAGGACGGACTTCGCCTGACCAATACGCAAACCGGTTTGCTCCAGACCTTAAATCTGATCGGCTACCTTTTAACCGTGGTTTTTGCCGGCATACTGGCTGCCCGCTTTGGCCCGCGAATCGTTATTTCCATTTCTTTGCTGATCGTCGGCCTGGCCATGCTGCTCACCGGCCTGGTGCCGGACTTTGGTGCCGCATGCCTGGGACGTTTTTTTGCCGGGGTAGGCGGCGCAGGCGCTAATGTTCCTGCCATGGGACTTGTCTCGGCATGGTTCGGCGCCCGAAGACGCGGACTGGCCTCCGGCATCGGGGTTACCGGATCCAGCGTTGGACTGATTGTCACCGGACCGATGATCCCTGTGATTCTGAACCGATATGGAGACCAGGGCTGGCGCATCAGCTGGTATATCCTCGGCGCAATTACCCTCCTTTTATGTATCATCTGTGGCATATTCCTGCGCAATCGGCCTCAGGATAAAAATTTAAAGCCCATCGGCGAAAGCAAAGCCGAAAGCAGCCGGCGGATGACTCAAAAAGAGTCACCTGCCCTGGACTGGCACCTGTTATGGAAATCGCCTGTGCTTTGGAAGCTGGCAGCGATTTACTGCGCTTTCGGGTTCTCCTATATTATTTATTCAACTTTCTTTGTCCGACACCTGGTGACAGACGGCCATTTCACGGTTAATGCCGCCGGCACCCTCTGGATGCAGATCGGCATGGTTTCCATGGTCAGCGGTTTTATCTGGGGCAGCGTTTCAGACCGCTTCGGACGCCGGATTGCACTCCTGAGTGTTTTCACCCTCCAGGGAATATCCTTTTCAATCTTTGGGCTGAGTAGTAATATAACAGCCGTATATGTTTCAGCGGCACTGTTTGCCGTCACGGCCTGGAGCATCCCCGCACTGATGGCTGCTCTTGCCGGAGATGTGTTCGGCCCGCGGCTGGCACCGGCAGCTCTGGGTCTGATGACAATTGTCTTTGGCATGGGACAAGCCCTGGGCCCCTATCTCGCCGGTGTTTTGGCAGATACCACAAATTCCTTTTCTCTGGCATTTATTCTGGCCGGCGGTATCGCCCTGGCCTTTGGAACCGGCGGCTCACTGATGCTGAAAACAACCCGAGGAATAACCTGACAAAAAAACGGCTGCACAATAAGAACTTCCAGCGCTTTGCGAAGGGTAAGCTGCAATGGGCCGCTCACCCTTTTCGAAGAAAAGGTGTTGTCCTAATATCTCTGTCCGGGTTAAAAGCATAATGTCTTTCATTAAAGCCCCAGCGTATCCCTCAGCTTTTTGATATCAGGAAGGTCCTGATGAGACCGCATTTCAAAGTCAAGCAGGAGCGCTTCAAGCCTTTCCCTGCCGATTTTTGTTTTTGCGGCCTGGCGTGGTGTTTTATTGCCAAGTGCCGGTATTTTCTGATCAACCCATGATTCCCAGTGTTTTTCCTGTATTTCCCGTAGAAACGCCTGTACCTCGGGTTGTTCTTCAAACTCTTTTTGCTTTCGTTTATTTTCAGATTTTTCCAGGGACGGAGTCTTCTGCAGTTCCTTTAAAGCGGATTCAGCCGACTGGATAACCGCCGTTTTGTATACCGCCATGTCTTTTAAGTGCTTTTTCACCAGCTGCCGCGCCTTATCTGCCCGTTTTTGAGAGTTGACTTCAATCGTAAGAGATTTTTTCCTGATTTCCAGATTGCCCATAACCGTGTTGTCCCAGGAAGGGTTTTTCCTGTTTCCCTTTTTCAACCATGCAAAGGATATTTCCTGAAGTGCGCCGTCCTTGCCGTACCCGGCCTCTTGAAGCGCGTCTTCATCCGGCACATCCAGCCGCAAAGGTCTTAACCTGTCAAAAGCCTCACGGGATTCGCACAACAGATCATAGTGAAGTTTTATAAATTCAAACAACTCTCCGTCGGTATTGGTGAGCGTAGGCATTTTCGGGTTATTTATTATATCTTTAAACTCAAAATAAACATCGCGCAGTTCAAGGTCATACTCAAAAAGAAATTCTGTGTCGAGCACACCCCATATTTTTTCCAGTTTTCCCGAAGATCAATAAACCTGTTCTGGTGTGCGGGCTGGATTGCAATCGGCGCCGCGCCGAACATGACCGAGGTGTCCCCCAGGGTCAATATCCGCGAAAACAAGATAACTCCTTTTAGTTCAGGCCTCGCCGCCTTCCGCTCTTTCACAACATACTCCCGCTGCAGCAAAAGATCCCTCAGGGCAAGCGATTCCCCGGGCACGATATCGGTTATCACAAAAAAACTGTAGGGAAGCGCGCATGCGGTCTCTATAAATTGCTTCTGGAAATCATTAAGCTGTTCCCTGTTGTCCTCAAGATAACAAAGCGCAATCTGTTTTTCAGGAAGAGGCGGCAGCCCGGGTTCGGATTCATCCGCTTCAGGCTCCCAGTTAAAAAGAAACCAGGGGAAAAATATCGTCTCAAATTCCTCGCTTTCTTCCGGCACAGGAAGGTCGTCCGGCCACCCCATAAACTCATCCCAGGCCTCAAGTATCATCTCCGGGCCAAAGCGTTGTACAACATACTGCATCATCATCGGAATAAGCTCACCCTCGGTTTTTCTCATCCTGAGCCACTGGTAGTCACCCAATTCTGAACCTTTTTGCCGCGCCTCCTTTTGGGCAGAATAGTTTTTTGCTGAAGCATAGTAGCCGCAGGCCTGACAGTCTTCGCTGCGCATGGAAGCACAGCAGGATGAACAGATGACGGCATTATTTTTCAGCATGCATTGACGCTGCGCCTTGTTTTTTGAACAGAGAGTACATTTTAATTTCATTGGTAACCTTTTTCAGAGAGTTTTTTATTTCTATGGATGCGTTGCCTTTAATTATTTAGAACCAAATCTCCGGAAGAACTCAAAAACTATTTTTTCAGGCACATTCATAGTTTACAGGTCACAATAAAACGTGACCCTCCATAAGGATTTATCGTTTGTTTTGGAGGGACGTGCTCAGTAACGTCCGTTTCCTAATCCGGCCACGACAGAGCGTGACCCTCCATGAAATTAACCTCCTGGTTTTGGAGGGACGCGTTTCATCGCGTCCGGTTACTGTCCTTCATTATTAAGCCCCTCCTTAATCAACTATCTCCGGATTTATATTTATCCGGACATGGTTGATAGATTCCAACACAGTAATTTCCCGCCTTTTTTCATAAGAATAAAAACCGGGCATGTTTTATGCCCGGACCACATCCAGATACATAAATGATTGAGGTGGCGTCGCATTAAAATCACTACGCAAACAGAGAGCCTGCCTGTATTTTTTTGCTTTCTTTATCTGTATGGCATATCCGCATGATTTATCGGAAAAATATCTGAAGAAAAAGTCTTTGCTTATGCCTGCATATGCACAGGTTTGCTGCCACAGGGCTTCCAGTTCATCTTTAATAATTGTCTCTATCTCAAATTCTCCAATAACTTTTTGAACGGGTGCGGAGGCATAAACCACCACTATTTTAACATCCGGATTTTTAAAAACAGCGCGGCGAAATTCAAATTTCTTTGTTCCGGCAACAGGGAGAATAGGTTTAAACCCAGCGGTAAAAATCCATCAGTTAAAAACTCAGGATCGGGGTATCCTTGATCCCTTGCTCCTTCGTACAGCCGCGGCCACTATGGTTTTTCACTAAATTCTTCATAATTCCTCCCGTCAATCTCAGTCATCAAACAGCGACAGCTGCAGCCTGTTCTGTTTTTTCTTTTTTTCATCGGCTGTCTGTCTTTTGATCTCAGCCCGGCGCTCAATGCGCTTCTGTTCCTCCATTTTCTGCTGCCGCTCTTTTTCAGCCATAACGGCCAGGATTTCTTTTGATGTTTCAGAGTCTGCAAGCTCAACCACAATATCAAGGGGGCCGGAATCTTCCCAGTGCCTGAGCATCTCTTTTGTGGCAACCATTCCATTTGGAAGCTGTACAATGGTCAGGGAATCTGAAATTTCAGGACGGCAAAGCTGTGCATCACCCATGCGAATTCTGCACACCTTTTCAATATCGGTTGACTTGCTGCTGACGGTTGATTTGCTGCATCCGAAAAAACCGCAAATTGTGTCGGCAGTTAGAAAACAGGGGTTTGCTTTATCAAAAAGAAAGTTAAGGCGGGCGATAACATGCACAATTGAGGCGGCCCATATTTCCGGCTTTCCTTTTGCGATTGAAACCGTCCGCTTTCGGACAAGCTTTTCAAGCAGCCTGATGCAATAGCCGTATAACTCATCTGCAAGATGTTTTTCAGAAAATGCTTTCAGCATGTTCCTGATTTCTTCGCCTCTTTGTATTTTGTCATTGTCGGGCATAGGTAACTCCAATAGTATATATATGGTTTTTTGATTCTATGATTAATGCTTTTTTGTTAAGCATATGATCACGCAGATTTTGTGTTTTTAACCTCTTTGTGTTTTTGTGCTCATGTACCGTTACTTCCGACCATTTTTCATGAATGATATTGGTAAGGATTGCATATTCTTCTTCTTATTTTCGGGCAGCAGCTTTTTTTTTAACTGTCAAAACAATATTTAAGATGTAACCCTGTGTCTTTCTCGTTTCCCTGCGGCCACGACAGAGCGTGGCCCTCCGAAGGACACATTAATTGTTTTTGGAGGGACGCGTTTCATCGCGTCCGGTTCGCTATTCGGAATTTCCTGATAGTTGCCCACGGAGCATGTTCACTATCGGCATATATGCCTTTTTTATTCTCCCATCTCAAGTTTTTCATTTTTTGTCCCGCTGATTATTTTCAGCGAAGCTATCTTATTTATCAAGACCTTCAATAATTCTCACCTCGGGCACAGTCTTCTGCTTCTCCATGGCGATGGCTGCCGGATGCGCCGGATTGGATAATTCTTTGTAAACTTTATCGATAGCCTTCATCTTTTTCTCATCGCTCCAGTCATCTTTCAGTTCCGGCAACGTGGTCAAATGTTTCAGCACTTCTGCCGTTGCCGTCTTGATTTCTTCAGGAAAGTAAAGTTCGTAAACCATAGCATCGATCAGGTATTCAAAGAAGAGAGCGATAAATGTTTTGTTATTGAAATATATGTGAGCGGCTGTTGTCAGATTTACTATAAAAATGAACGGCTTTTGTTCTTTGATTGAAATTTCCTTAATTGGGATTTCCTTTAAAGGCTTTGCGTAAACTTCCAGCATCTCACCCTTTCGTTTACCCCTATAATATAACCAAGAAAAATAAAGGGAGGAATTTAACAATGCAACTATATAACGCAAGGAGATACCCGCCTTGTTTTTTATAATATAATAAACATCTCTAGATGCATACCACTCATCATCGGACAGAGCAAAGCAGGGCCTTTTTGTACGATAAGGTGTTACTATTTTTTCATCTTTAAAGTTCATATCTAATCGTGGAGTATTTAACACCCACCAGTTTCCTCTTTTAAATGCACCACGCAAATTAGCACCTTTTCTGTTTTTGACTTGTGTCTCGTATTTTTTTATATAGGAATAAATTCCCTTAAGCTGTTTAATATCATGAATATTCTCATGTAAATACAAAATATACCTATCCGTTACGGTATTAAGATTATATCTATCGATATCTGAATTTTTAAAAAAAGGTTTAATGTGCGGTAATTCCAGATTTTCATCTTGGACTATGAGTTTAATATCATTTTTTGAAATCACATATACTTCATCCAAACTACTTTCTAGACCTATTAATGGAGTACAAATATTTCCAAGTAAATCCGTTGATTGCTGCTTTATTGTTTCAAGAATTTGATTAATGGGTATTGTTTTGTTTTTTAAGCCAGATAATCTTAAATAGCATTCATCTCCATCCCAAAGGTCATTTTGCTTAAGACAATGACTATATGTTAATCCATTATTGGAATGTGAATTTAGAATTGATGTTATTTGATCATCAGATATGAGCCCTTCTAGTTTTGATATTGAAACCTCACACTCAATAAAGTACCGATTGCTTTTTTCTAAAAATAAAATCATATTATGCTGACCTGCTGCACTATCAAAAACCTTACTTTCATTAAAGTTTACAGCCCGCCACAATATGGCCCGGCTCTTCAAGTCGGTTCTTAATTTTTTTGCCCCAAGAGCAGTAAGGAAGTAGTTTGTTGTAATTAAATTTAAAATTCCATTTTGTTTCAAAAAATCAACACCCAAGTGAAAAAAGAAATAAAAATAGTCCATTCGACCCAAATAATATTTATTTGAAGAACTTTCCTGAATAGCAATAAAATTTTGCTTATTTTTTCTTTCACCTAGATAAGGAGGATTCCCTATTACTAAATCAAAACCATTCATAACTCCGAACATCCACTCCGGATCAAAAAACGGACTTGATGCGTTTTGATCATAAGGATCCCAGCCGGCAAGCTGGCGCGCGGATTCATTGCTCCATCCGCTATTCTCAAGAATTTTTCCCATCTGTTCACGAAGCGTCTGGTCTTCTTCCCGCAGTTTTCGTTTGGTTGCCGGTGTCTTGGCGCTGAACAGACGGTGGCGCACATCTTTTAGTTTATCTTCCAGCTTGACGACTTCCGGGTGATTAAAAAGATTTAACTGCGATTTTGGTTTTTCAATCCCGATAAGCGTATTGGCCGCCACAAATTTGGTTTCCAGATTCGGAAGCGGGCGGATACCGAAATTTTCTTTTGACCAGTCCGCCTTCTGGTCAACAATGAGTGATATGAAAAAGCGGAGCTTGCTGATCTGGATAGCAATAGGCTGAATATCCACACCGTAGATGCAGTTTTCAATGAGATAGAGCTTTCGGCCGTAGTCCAGCTCATTATTGGCAAATGCGGTTTCTATGTCTTCAATAAGCTGGTCGCGAATAGCGTCATCATCAATCGATTGCGCTTTTTTAATCTGGCGCTCTTTCCATAGCCTGTTCATTGGATCAAGCTTGTGCAGAACATGTACCAGCTTAT
>CAYLYF010000078.1:0-19539 GCA_964387595.1 uncultured Thermodesulfobacteriota bacterium
TAGATAATATATTCAAAAGAGAGTCAAGATAGCCTTTAAATTTGGTTTTCTCCCTGACCTGTCGCAACAAACTTGCAGACAATAAATACCCCATTACGCATATAAAATAATGAACTTTGATTTTATGGTATGTCCAGCCTGATAAACTCCCCGAATTTGTCCTGCCTTTAATCGTTCGGAAATAAAAACAATCACGGTTCTTTCGTTTCCCATATGACTCGTTTGTCTCGATAAACTTGTATTTCAGCACCATCAAGATCACAATCATGAAACTTGCCAATAATCTCTGTAAAAACCTTTGTATCATTCATATTACCTTGATAAGTGAGATGCAGCAGTGGGATTAAGTCTTGACGCGTAACTACCATAGCCAGTCCAACCTGCCGGAGATCATATCTTTTTTGTTTGTTTTTTCCCCGTTGAGCAACAGTGCAACGAGTATTAGTGGTGTTGATATAAGTAAAAAAATTGGTGGTGTCAAAAAACAAAGTATCACTTTCCGGTTTATAGATATCAAAGACTTTTTTGAGTAATTCGTTTTCAATCTTTTCAATCGCATCCACAGGGAGGCTGTCCATTAAATCCCAAAAATGCTGGCTGTCTATTTTGCTCAGACTGCACCTGAGTAAATATTCAAGGCTGGTTGTCTTTGCCCAGTTCCACCATCCTCTTTTGCATACCATGTATGTGGATAAGAAATTATCAGGTGTAAGGGCTGTTCAGACCTTGTCGCGTTTAAACAGGATCTGCTCCGGCAAAGAAGATACCTTCGTGCTTGATTTTGCCAATGATCGTCAGACGATTATTGATTCATTTCAGCCCTATTATGAGCTGACGACAATGACGGAAACCACTGATCCGAACCACCTGTATGATTTAAAGGGTAATACGGATAAAGCGCAAGTGTATTGTCAGTCTGAAGTTGATGCATTTTCAAAAGTGTTTTACAAACCCGGCAATGTTTCAATTAAAGACCAGGCAAAACTATATGTGTATATCGATCCGGCTGTTGACCGCTTTAAAGCATTGCAGGAAGAACCGCAGGAAACAGTAGACCAAAAGAAGAAAAGGATACGTTGTCAAATATTATCAAACTGCTGAATAATAAATTTAATGCAGACTTTATGAGGCCGATCGTTTGTATCTTGAACAGATAGAGCCGGCACTTTATGAAAACGAAGATCTGAAAGTAAGGGCTGAAAATAACCCAATCGAAAATTTCAAATATGCGTTTGCAGAAGTTTTTATTCAGACGTTGATTGACAGAATGGATGTAAATCAGGAAATATTTGAAAAAATAATGGGGGACACCGAATTTAAACAGGACGTTAAGGAATGCTTGACGAAGAAGATTTATCATCGGTTTAATGAAAAAGTAGAATAGCGCAATTAATAAATTGTAAATGGAAAATATTATTTTAAGGCAGTTGTCTGGTTCAGGTGAGGCAGGACTAACCAGCTGAAATAAAATATATGGAAACAACAGTAGCCAGGCCTTTGAAGACCTTTTCTGTTAAGCTATAAAATCATTATGCTTTAATCTTGAACAAAAACTAAAAATTCGGTATTTTAGATACGGAACGACCTGCCTCATTTCAGGTTATTGTGCCGGAAGCAGAGATTCTTGTGCTTCGGTATATTGCTTTTATTATAAGCTGTTCTTCTTTTATCCTTTTGCATCCGTTACTTTCCCTTTTTGATCTTATGTGTTTTTGTTATACTTATGACTATTATAAAAATATACAGGTTGTAGCTATGAAAAAAGATTTTATAAGTGTTGTGATTCCCACCTATAACCGGGCCTCTTTTCTAAAAGAAGCCATTGATTCGGTGCTGTCCCAGACTTGCAGGGATTTTGAGCTGATCGTTGTGGATGATGGCTCAACAGATGACACTCCCGCTCTTTTATTGTCTTACGGCAAAAAAATAAAGGTCATTAAAAAAGCCAATAAAGGCCCCAGTGCTGCCAGGAACCGGGGGATTAAGGCTGCAAAAGGGGAGTGGCTCGCTTTTCTTGATTCAGATGACTCCTGGAAACCGGACAAGCTGGAAAAGCAGGTGCAGTTCATAAAAGATAACCCTGATATAAAGATATGTCAGACTGAAGAGATTTGGATAAGAAACGGAAAAAGGGTCAACCCCAGGAAAAAACATGAGATGCATTCCGGATGGATATATGAGCAGTGTCTGCCTATGTGTATTGTGAGTCCTTCTTCGGTCATGATCCACCGGGAGGTTATTGAAAAGGTGGGTCTCTTTGATGAGACCATGCTTGCCTGTGAGGATTATGACCTGTGGCTTCGGATCGCTCCCTTCTACCCGATCTGTCTGGTCAGGGAAAAGCTTATTGTGAAACAGGGCGGTCATGCGGATCAGCAGTCACGGACAATTGAGGCGCTTGACTGCTTAAGGATAAAGGCAATCGTTAAATCTCTTGAAAGCGGTAAATTAAGTGAAAGCCAGTATGAATCAGCGCTTCTTGAACTTAAGAAAAAATGTTCGGTTTACGGAAACGGCTGTATTAAGAGGGGGAAAAAGGAGGAAGGGGAGGGGTATCTTTCTTTGTCGGGAAAATATATAAATGCGGTTTGTCGTAAATAGTTAATAGGAAACAGGCTTAAGCAAAATGCGGAGTGCGGAATTTTGAATGTTTATAGAATTATTTAAACCGCTAATAATAGACCGCTGCTTTTTTGTTCTGAAGATTTTAACTACGGACAACTATCAACTTACAACTGACTGATTTTTATGAATCTTTTTAGTTTTCTTGAAAATTCTGCAGAAAAATATCCGGATAAGACAGCGCTTATCTGTGAAGAGAGGAGAATTACGTTTTTGCAGTTAAAAGAAAGGGCGGAAAGGCTTGCATCTTCACTTCTTAAACTTGGGATAAAGAAAGAAATGAAGGTCGGAATCCTTCTTTATAATTCTGTGGAATATGTTGAGATCATTTTTGCTTTAATGAAGCTGGGTGCGGTCGGGGTGCCTTTAAATATAAGGCTTACAAAAGAGGAGATAAAAAAACAGGTTGTGCATGCGGATGTTTCACTTCTTTTTTATGATAGTGAGATTAAAGAAAAAGCACCTTTTTATCTTTCATCAATAACCGATTATGTTTTTATTGGTGCATACAGGGGTGAAAAAAGTATTTCATATGAATCTCTTTTGGGTGCAGCTGAAAGTTGTTCCGGTTCTTATGACATCAGCGGGGAAGACGAGTCTTTTATTATCTATACGGCAGGCACGACCGCAAGTCCAAAAGGAGTGGTGCTGACCCATGGCAGCCAGATCGCAAATACAAAAAATTATTCTTCCGCATACAATCTGTCCTGTGAAGATATAGAACTTGCGCCGACTCCTCTTTTTCACTGTTCAACGCTTGGCAGGATCTTTACTTATGTTTACAATGGTGTGACATTTATCCTTTGCAGAAAATTTGAGGCTGAAACTGCGCTTAAAATTATTGATAGAGAAAAAGTTACCTCTATTACCCAGGCACCGACTTTGTATCATATGATGGCAGAGGTATTAAAAAAGACAGCCTATGATACCAAAAGTGTAAAGCGGGCTGTCACCGGGGCTTCGGTTATGCTGCCTGCTGCAAAAAAAGAGCTTAAAACGCTTTTTCCCTGTGCGTTATTTCATGATCTGTACGGTGCTACCGAAGCATCACCCGGTATCACAATACTGGGTCCTTCTGATTTCATGGAAAAGACAGGTAGTGTTGGAAAGCCGATGGACAGTGTGGAAATAAAGATAGATTCTATGGACGGGGTTGGCGAAATACTCTGCCGCGGTCTAAATATAATGAAAGGATATTATGAAGATCCTGAAGCAAGCGGGGAAACGCTTAAAAACGGATGGCTTCATACCGGAGACATGGGCAGAGTAGATGAAGACGGGTTTCTTTATATCGAAGGAAGGAAGAAGGATGTAATCATAAGCGGCGGAATAAATGTTTATCCGGCTGAGATAGAAAATGTTATTATTTCCTGTCCGCGAGTTTCTGATGTTTCTGTGATCGGTGTTCCTGATGAGAAGTGGGGTGAGAAAATAGTGGCGGTAATCGTATCAGACGGTGAGGGGATCTTAAGTGAAGAGTCTATCCGGAGTTATTGTAAAGACCGGCTTGCGGATTTTAAGCGTCCGCGGGAGATCTTTTTTGTGAAAGCGCTTCCCCGAAATGCGGCACAAAAAGTTTTGAAAAACGAGCTTCAGGTGTTATATCTGAAAGAAGTGATGCAGTAAGGTGCTCATTATTATTTGCTTTGCAGTGGTAGATGCGGTTTTAGATACTAAGGATTCAAGGACTCAAGGGTTCAAGGAGTCGAGTGAAAAAACCAAAACTTCCAACTGTTGTTTTTTAGCTTTTAACACCCTGCCTTTCTCTGCGTACTCTGCCTGCCTCGCCGAAGTTTCACGAAGGCAGGTGACTTGAGCGCAGCGGGCGGTGAGGTGTTTTTTACCCATGATATAACCCCATTTTGAAAAGATGAAAGCGAATTATGAAATGTTTATATATTGACTGTTTTTCAGGGATAAGCGGCGACATGTTTTTGGGTGCGCTTATTGACCTGGGTGTCCCTCGAAAATATCTGAAGGAGGAGCTTTCCAAACTTGGTGTTAAGGATTATTCTATTTCTTTTTCTCGAGCTGTGCGAATGGGGATCTCAGGGCGAAGGGTCATGGTAAAGGACCTTCATGAAAAAAAAGGGCATCATCACCACCGGACCTATTCAGATATTGAAAAAATAATAAATAAGAGCCGGCTTAAAAAAAGTGTTAAAGATAAAAGTCTTGATATTTTCTTTCGGGTCGCAAAAGCAGAAGCAAAGATCCACAACAGAAAAATTTCTGAGGTACATTTTCATGAGGTGGGCGCCATAGATTCAATCGTTGATATTGTGGGAAGTGCTGCAGGGGTTGATTTTCTGGGGGTTGAAGAAATATGTGCTTCAGCGGTTCCCCTCGGCAGCGGTTTTGTGAAGTGTCTGCATGGTACCATACCTGTTCCGGCACCTGCGACTCTTGAGATATTAAAAGGGGTTCCGGTATATTCTTCTGATATAAGATCTGAGCTTGTTACACCTACGGGCGCGGCGATTTTAACCGGTTTTGTCAAAGCGTTTAAACCGATGCCTCATATGAAGATAATAAAAACAGGTTTCGGTGCGGGGTCAAGAGCTCTTGAAAATGTCCCAAATCTTTTGAGGCTGATACTGGGAGAAAAGGATAAAAAAACAGAGCAGGACTGTGTGCAGGTGCTTGAAACAAATATGGATGATGTGAATCCCGAGTGGTCAGGCTTTCTTATGGACCGGCTGTTTGAAGCCGGTGCGCTGGATGTTTTAATGGTCCCGGTGTATATGAAAAAGAACAGGCCCGGGATTCTGCTTAAAGTGATCTGTGATGAAAAAAACCGAAATAAACTTACCCATATTATTTTTAGCGAATCGACAACCTCCGGGGTGCGTTCTTATCCTGTGGAAAGGGATATTCTTAAACGGAGAGAGGGAAAACTAAAAACAAAATTTGGGATGCTGAAAGTAAAGATCTTTGAAGAAGAAAAGGGCGACCGGATCGTGCCGGAATTTGAAGAGTGTAAAAAAGTTGCACTTAAAAGAAAAATTCCTCTGAAAGAAGTTTATGAAGCGGTCTGTGCTGCCGCTAAAATCCCGGGTGTCTAGGCGATTATATTTAATGTTTTTAAAATATTTTCCAGACTGCTGAGATACTTTAGGGTTGCTTTTTTAGAGATGCGGTGATGTACCCTCCTGTAACGGAAAACCACAATCCAATTGAGCAGGTGATGCTGGAGCCGGTCTTTTACGGCACATCTTTTTGCATGAATGGAAGCCATGATGACCTCTTCTCTGGTCTTCTTTCTCTATGGCAATATTTAATACAAGTTTCAGGCCAAAATTAAAAATTTTTAAGTTAAAAAGGAAAAGATATGCCGATATATGAATTTAAGTGCAGCTCCTGCGGAAAAGAGTTTGAAGAGATAGTAACTTCTAAAGATAATTCAATAGGTTGCCCAGAGTGTGGATCTTCGGATGTGGGTAAGCTGATGTCAGCCTGCAGTTTTAAAAGTTCAGGAACAGGTTCTTCTCAGACCTCATCATCATCCGGATGTACGTCCTGTACATCAAAGAACTGCGGAAGCTGTTCATAAATTGACATAATTGTTTTTTGGATGGAATTATTTTCCCTGGAAAAGAGCTGAAGGGAAACGGTTAAATTTTATTTTTTACTTTCCTAACAAAAGGTCTTTGAGTCCGGACCTTCTTTCGATTTTTCTTGATATGGCATAATTTATTATTTTCTCTGTTCCGATGATCCGGAAAGTTTTCTTCGCACGGGTAACCGCAGTATAGATGAGCTCCCGGGTAAGAACGGGTGATTCATCTTCCGGGAGTACAAGCATAACATTATCAAATTCCGAGCCCTGACTCTTATGAATGGTCATCGCAAAAACAGTTTCATGAGCAGGAAGGATTGCCGGGTGAAATGATCTGAGGGTATTGTCCGTTCCCGGAAAGAATGCTTTTACCGCATTCTTTTTGTCAGGATCTTTAAAGATAATACCCGTATCACCGTTAAACAGTTTAAGCGTGTAATCATTTTGGGTTACCATAACAGGGCGGCCGTTATAAAATTCAGATGATGGATCAATAAGATTCATTTTCATCAGCCATTTTTCGATAACCATATTTATTCCTTTTGTGCCGAAAGGGCCTTTCCGTAAAGCGCACAATATTCTGAACCGGTCAAGGATCGATAATGCCTGTTCAGCTGAAGGTGCAGTAATAAAAGGAACAAAGTTGTCCTTAATGATTGCCGGCAGATGAGTTTTAATATGGGCCTGAAAAGAGGTCTGTATATGTGAGACATTAGTATCGGGCTCTTTTAAGGCAGTTAAAGTCTCACTGATGTTTCCGCTGTTTATTGCTGTGCTGAGTTTGAAGATACCGCTTTTACTTTTAAAACGGTAATTTTTATTTAATTCCACAATGCATTCGGACAGGGCAGGAACCCCGGTTTCTGTTGGTGAAGGAAGAATTTTAATGCCGGCTGTTTCCTGAAAAAGTCCGGAAAGATCGGAAGAGAAGCCATTGACAGCTTTGTCCGTGCAGATATCACCCAGTGCTGCTCCTGATTCTACTGAGGCAAGCTGATCTTTGTCTCCGATCAGGATGATCCGGGTTTCTGCAGATGAAGCTGAAAGTGTTTTTGAAAGCAGGGGAAGGTCGATCATTGATGCTTCATCAATTACGATAATATCATAGGGGAGAAAGTTGTCTTTGTTATGGTGAAAAGATGATGAGTTTGATATGGTGCCGAGTAAGCGGTGAAGGGTTGATGCTGTTTCAGGAATGCAGGATATGACCTCTTTAGAACAGGGGAGCTCTGTTTTTGAAGAGGAGATGGATTTCTGAAGTCTGTCAGCTGCTTTTCCGGTGGGTGCTGCAAGTGCGATTCTCAGCTCTTTTTGACTGTTTTCGATCATCAGTGCCAGGATCTTTGCAACGGTGGTTGTTTTTCCGGTGCCGGGTCCGCCGCAGATAATGCAGAGGTTTTTCAACAGAGCGGTTATGGCTGCAGCTCTCTGCATGTCAGGACCCTTGTCCTCTGATCCGGGGAATAAGAGCCTGATCTTTTCGCGGATAAACTTTTTGTCAGGAAGACCGCGTGTTTTTTTAGCGCGCCCGGTCAACTCTTTGGCAAGACTGGTTTCGTACTGCCAGTAGCGGTAGAGATAAAGTCTGCCCTTCCTGTCAAGGATAACGGGCTTAAACTCTCCGGGATTTCCAATTACAGAAACGGCCTCAAGTTTATTTTGCCACTCAGAAAAAGCCGGAAAGGAAACACCTTTATCTTTGTCTGTTACCGGTTTTTCCGCATATTCTGAAAGATCAAGGCAGATGTGCCCGGCTGCAGTTTCCCGGCTTAAAAAAGCAAGGGTCATAAACAGCAGCGGATCTTCTTTTTCAGATATCCTTTGGATGAAGTCGGCAAAACATATATCTATTTCTGAAAAGAAATCAGGGCTAAGCTTTTGAAATGTTTTTATGTTAAATTCTTTCATTATTCTGTAAGTTCCTTATCCATTTCAAGAATAAGGTCTTCTTGCGGCCGGTCTCTGAATATTCCGTAGTCCGGGTCTTTTGTTTTGTCTATTCCCCGAAGAAAGATATAAAAAATGCCGCCGAAATATTTTTCATAAGAATAATCCGGTAACCTGTTTTTAAGATATTTATGCAGTGCCAGGGTATACAGGTGGTACTGGAGAATATAGTAGTCATTCTGCATGATCGGAATAAGGTTTTCCGCTTTGTAGTGGTTAATGTTTTTTCCGATAAGGTTTGATTTCCAGTCAACGATATAGAATTTCCCTTTATAGGTAAAAATAAGATCAATAAATCCTTTAATGAATCCGTTTAAGGACGGGAAGTTGAGCTTTTCAATTTCACCTGCAAAACCTTTTAAAACAGGAGTCTGTGCGGTTTTACTGAACAGAGTGCCCAGGGTCTGTTTTGATAAATTCTTTAAAGGGAAATAAAATCCCAGTTCGTTTAAACGGTCATTGTTTTTGATCTGTGAAAGGCAGAATTCTTTGTCTTCCGGGTCAAGAGGCACATCAAGAAGATTCTTAATCATATTTCTTACGGTGGGAACCCATTTTTCTTCAAATCCGTAATGAATGAATTTATCACGGATCAGCCGGTTGATATTGGTTTCATCTGTTGCAGTAAAATCAAGATGTTCAAGCACTTCATGGAGCATTGTGCCTGGAACAGCTCCGGCTGGAAAGTTGAAGATAGAAAGGTCGTCTTTGATGCTTTCCTCTTTTGTGTCATGAAAAAACTCATCAGCTTCAGGCAGGTCGGATTCATGGTGCCGTCCTGATATGATGGATGAAAAACTGGTGAAGAAGATTTCCCGGCTTACGGATTCATTAAAAGGGCGTACCCCAAGCGCACCTTTCTTTTCAGCGGCGGAATATCCTTTAAGATCATCTTTTGCCCGCGGAATGGGGCTTACTTGTATGGTCTTTTCTGAAAGGTCTTCATAGGATTTTAAGGTCTTTAAAATATCCTCATCACCCAGTGATTTAAACAGGCTTTTTGTGGTCTGGACCGCTTTTCCAGGATCTGTGCAGTTCCGGTTATGGAAAAGATATGCCAGGGGTGATGTGCCGGCCTCTTTAAAACCTCCCCACACAAGATAACACCGGTTCTTTGCCCGGGTGAGCGCAACATAAAGGAGCCGCATGTTTTCAGAAAGCTCTTCCTGTTCTGATATCTTTCTGTTTTCTTCTATGCGGTCAGAGCCAAGGTCGAGGGTAAGGTCTTTTTGAGAATCATGAAATACAGCCGGTTCTTTATTGTTTTTACTTTGTCCGTCCCACAAAAAAGGACAGAAAACAATGGGGTATTCAAGGCCCTTGCTTTTGTGGATGGTAACGATTCTTACCGCATCCCTGTCCGTCTCAAGCCTGAGCTGCTCTTCTTCCTGGTGATGGTCATCTGCGTGGACCTGTTCTGAAAACCATTTGACGGCTGCTGACATTCCCAGGTTTTCCTGTGAGAGGCAGTCATGGATCAGTTCTTTAAGATGCAGGATGTTGGTCAGTTTTCTTTCGCCGTCAGCAAGTGTGATCAGCCGCGGTTTTACACTTTTTTCTATAAGCAGCTGCTGAAACATCGGCAGGAAGCCTTGGGAGTTCCAGAGATCATGGTATCTCTGAAAAGCAGTCATTTCAGTTTCAAGAAAAGACGCATTACCGTCTGTGCTGACAAGCTGTTCTCCGGTTATGCCAAGAATACAGGTGGCAAGGGCTGCCTTTACTTTTCTTTCATCACCCGGGATTGCAACAGCCTCAAGAATATAAAGCATCTGTGCTGCATCATCTGCTGCAAAGATATTACCGGTGCTGTGAAGGATGGAAGGGATAAAATGCTTTTTCAGGCTTTCCTGTACCAGATTAGCCTGTTTGTGTGTGCGGACCAGGACAGCAATGTCTTCCGGTGTAACGGGTTTGTCATTAAGGCATGCTTTCCCTGATTCGGACAGGGAAAGAAGCCTTGAGATCTCTCCCGTTATTGCGTTAGAGATGTTTTCCCGCAGCTGCGGTTTTTTTATCGATGATTGTGATCCCGGTTCTTTCTCTGTGGGTACGAACCAGAGTTGGAAAGGCGGTTCTGCAGGGGTGTTTATTTTAAGTGCGTTTTTAATGCCGGGAGAGGGGCTGACATTTTTAAAGCCTATCTTTTGGAACAAAAAGGGGTTTTTGTGTGAAGAGAAAAGAGAATTAACCGCCTTTATGAGCTCGGGCTCTGACCGCCAGTTGGTATCAAGGGTAAAAGGCTTCCCGGCTTTTTCAGCTGCCTTAAGATAGGCGAACAGATCTGCGTTTCTAAAGCTGTAGATGGCCTGTTTGGGATCACCGATCAAAAACAGGCAGGAGTCTTTATGGATGAAGAGCTTACTGAATATTTTATACTGTATAGGATCGGTGTCCTGGAATTCGTCAATTAAGGCGGCACTGTATTTTTTTCGGATACTGCCTGCGAAAAGGTTTCCGCTGATGCTGCAAAGGGTGCTGTAAACATTCAGAAGAAGATCGTCAAAGTATAGCACATTGTGCAGCGCTTTTTTTTGTTTCAGGGAATCTCCGGCACTTTTTAAAAGGTCTTTTTTTAGAGATCGGAGCCTGCGGTCAAAACATGAGGTCAGCAATTCTTTTGTTTCTATCAGTTTTCCACAAAACTCAAAAAATGAATGTTCAGGAGTCTCTCCCCCCTTTTTTGTGCCCTGCTTCAGCTCGGAGGGCTGCAGTTTTGGAAGTTTTTCGGGAAGGATAACTGAAGGGGTTTTGCCTGAAAAGAAAATATCTAATTCAGTCAGCCATTTTAGGATGTTTTCCTTCTTGTAGATATTTAGCTTAAGACTGTCGGTAGACAGGAGTATTTTTTCTACTTCTTCCCCGGTTTTGTTCCAGCAGCCGGCGGCTTCATGATATGCCCGGTTAAAAGCTTTTTCCCGTGCTTCGTTTTCAGTTTCTTGAGTGTCGGGGATTACCTTTAAAAGAGGGTTTTGAAGATGTCTTGAAATAAGTTTACAAAAATCTTCAGTCGAGTATTTGGCGTGCAGGGCATATTCAGCAAAAGAAGGCGATGTACTGTAGAAATTTCTGCGCCAGAAATCATCAACTGTTTCCTGGAGAAGATGGTCCTGATTGGTGATCAGTTCGGTATCAAAAAGTGAATTGCTTTCAAAAGCCTGTTCTTTTAGAACCCGGAAACAAAATCCGTGAATGGTAAATATAGCAGCTTCATCAAAGTTGATCAGCGCCTGCTGCAGCAGCACTAAATGTTTTCGGGTTTTATCAGAACGGTCAATTGTACTTATTTCATTTTTTTTATCCCTAAGCCGTGTTCTGATCCTGTCTCTAAGTTCTTCGGTGGCAGCTTCTGTATAAGTAACCACAAGTATCTGGTTCACTGTTAATTCTTTTTCAAGGATCAGCCGGAGAAACAGCTCTGTTATGGTATGGGTCTTTCCTGTGCCGGCGCTTGCTTCGATGAGGCGAAGGCCGGAAAGAGGTATTTTGGGTTTGTTTTTATTTGCCGACATTATCTATAGCTTTAATTTATTTCTGTTTTGAAGTATGGGTTCGTACACGGTAATTGCAGTTTCTGCAAATTCTTCATTCAGACAGTTGCTGTCTTTAAAACAAAGCTTCAGGTACGGATCTTTCAACTCTCCCTGGGCTTTATCATTTCCCGTTAGGGTATTCTGTGCGGCCTGTAAAGCGGTATATTTATCTTTTCCTTTAAAGATTTTTTCTGCATAAGCAAAAGATGTTTTTGGAAAGAATGGAAGAGGTTTTGTAAGGCCTTTATAATAAAGTGCTAAAAGATCCTGTAAAACGGTCCCTGTGTTATCAAGAGGGGTATACTCCCATGCTTCAAAATTTCTGTCTTTGTTAAGCCCGGCTAGAATAGAACTGTTTTTTTCAGTTGCCTTTAATTTGTTAATCACAAGGTGTTCTAACCAGAGGGTCGTAATATCCGTTGGTTTGATCTGTGCGCAGCGGTACTTCACCAGTCTGTTCTCATAAAGACTGTTTATACTTCCTTTAAGTCTAAAATCACCTGAAAGGGTATCAATTGGGAAAGTCAGGACTTTTTTGCCTTTTGTGAAATTTTCAAGAGATCTTAAAAAATCGGCAACGGTGTTAAAGGCCGCTTTATATGTGCTTTTGCCTACTGTGCCGTGGGGAAGCATCCCGCTTGCTCCGGTAATTTCAAACAGGTCTTCGCGGCTAAGTCCGGCAGACAGGCCGTTCAGTACGGTCTGATCAACCACATATCTTGCAAGGCCTTTAAGCGTAAAGATTTCCCGGTCTTCAAGGGATTCTTCACGGATCTCGAGTGACAGGTTAAGCCGGTTTTGTAAGAGAAACTTAGAAGGGTTTGCGAAAAAGTTTGACAGATCTCTGATGTCAACGGTCATAAACTTTTCTTCCGGAAGCGGTAAGGCGCTTTCGATGAAGGTATTGTCCGTCTTTGTTTTTGAAGAGAGTTCTTTAGCACATTTCAGGTTTTCATTTGAATAACTGAACAGGTCGGAATTTTTTGAAAAGTAATCCGGGCTGAATGGCTGCAGCGGATGCTTTATCAGGAGATGGCTGCGCAGTTCTTTTTCAGGGTGTATAAAGGTCTCTTCAAGATAGTCCATCAGTTCGCTGACAATGACTGACGGCGGGATGATACTGTTGTCCCTGACATGCTGGCCGACATAACTGACGTATAGTTCTTTTGTTGCGCAGATCAGGGTTTCAAGAAAAAAGTACCGCTCTTCGTTTTTAGAGGAGAGATCGCAGGGTTCGGGTTTTGCAGGAATAAGGTTAAAACCGGGTTCGTATGAGACCCCGGGGAAGGCTCCATCATTCATTCCGATGAGGCAGATGACTTTGGACGGGATGCTTCTGGATGATTCCATGGAACAGAAGGTTACGCTGCCAATCCTAAAGCCGGAGGACGTGCTTTTTTGTTTAAGAAGTGTTTTTAAGTGTTCTCTTATGATCTCAAGATTTAAATTATTATTCAATCCGGAAAGCGTTTGAATGTTTTCAAGCTCAAAAATCGCCTCGGTTAATGAGCGCATTTTTTGTCTGCTCTCATCATCCGGGTCAAAAAATGTATTTAATATTTTAAGAAGTGAAGATGACCACTGTTTAAGGGTCTTTTCGGTGGAAAAAGTTTTTGAAAGAGAAAACAGGGCTTCTGTGAATTTGATGAATCTTCCGAGCGTTTGAGCGCTTGAGCCTTCAATATCATCAAAAGGCAGGATCCCTTGGAACAGGTCACGGTTCTGACCGGGCATGGCAACTCCCAGCAGAAGACGGTCAAGGCCTGATTGCCAGGTGTTCTCATCTGTTGGCGGAAGTCCCAGACTTGATTTGTTTTCACTGTCTATTCCCCACCGGATACGTGTTTTTTCCAACCAGGACTTGATCAGAGAAAGATCTGTTTCGGAAAAGGAAAATTTTTTCCGGACAGCGGGTGATTCAAGAATCGGGACGATCTCTGTTATGCCGAAGCGTCCCCGGCTGATGTCAATCAGCGAAAGAAAGGTGTTGATGATGCTGTTCCCTGAAAGCAGGGAAACATCTGATATTGAAAACGGTATTTTTTTGTTCTCATTTTCAGGTGAATCAAAGACAGCTTTTATAAACGGCGCATAGGTATTTATGTCAGGGGTCATGACAATGATATCATGGGGTCTCAGGTTTTTATCCTGTTCAAACATAAAAAGGAGCCGGTCATGGAGAACTTCTATCTCACGCATGGGACTATGACAGGAATGTACCTGGATTGAAGCGTCCCTGTTTTTGATAAGGCTCTTTTTGTCCTGCTGTTCAAGGTTCAGGATATGGGACTGAAGGCAGGAGAGCATGGTATTTTTATCAATATCATTAAATAAGATCTCTTCTTTACATCCTGTATCTGTAAGTATATCAAAGAACTCTCTGCCTGATCTGCCAAGAGATGAAAGAAGAGGATGACCGCGGGTGATATAGGTTTTTTCAGGATCTATTCCTTTTCTGATCATTTGGGACTCTTCTTTTTGCGACATGATATCTCCCCAGTATTCCCTGCAGGGATTAAGCAGAAAGAGATCAACTTCTGTGTGCTCTGAGAGTTTGGAAAAGAAATTCAGGTGAAAAGGCGGAAGGGCTGATATTCCGAAAATTTCAATTCTTTCTGGAAGGGCTTTGGCTGTTTCAGGATCTTTTTCCAGCTGGTCATAAAAATTTTCAACAAGATGGGCACGGTGAAGGGGGCCAGTGTCTTTAACAAGCCGCTGCCAGAGTCCCGCCTGCCATTTTTCATCTATTTTTTCATGGGAGAGCCCCCCCTTTTCCCAGTTTTTAAGCATTGCGGGGCGAAAAATGATGTACTGGTCAAAAACATCAGCGATTCTTTTTGCGATCTGAAAAGCTTTGATATCCGGTCGGTCAGAAAGATATGTTCTTAACGGTTCAAAACCATCACTTTTTAAACATGAAGGGAGTATCCCCATTATTTTCCAGGTCAGGATGTCCGGTTCAAAAGGAGACTTCTCAGGCAGTCCGGGCCTTGTCTGTTTCAGTAGACCGTACAGAAAAGCATTTGGGTACAAAAAACGGATATTTGAGCAAATACCCTGTTTTTCTGCAAGTTTTGTAGATAACCAGTGGTTCATGCCGTTATGCTGGGTGATGAATATCTCAGGCAGCAGCGGAGAAGACAGGGGCGCAGCTGTTTTTTCAGCAAGTCTTTCTATGAGTGTTTTCCGGGAGTTGGATATGTAGGTATTTAAGGGCATAGTTTATTATACTAAAGTACTTGAAGTGTCTAAAGTACTTAAAGTAATTTAAATGTTTTAATTAGATAGCGTGATTAACTGTATCACAAATCTCAAGTTGAGTAGCACTGAATAACCTTTTTATATCAAAGATAGCCACGGGGTCAAGTGAATGTGTGAGATCTGAATTAAAGTTATCTTGAAAAAACATATTATATAAGGGTAGTTGAAAAACTGTATTTATTTAAGGTACGGTTTGATTCTTTTTGTTTTCCGAAGAAAACCGAAAAGACAGCGCGTAAATTATCATGCGTTCACTTTGTTTTTGTATATATTTTTGCAGTATAAATTGTAACAGCTTTTTAGCATTAATTTGTTTTTCGCCTTTTCCTGTTTTGTCGAAAGCTGCAAAAGCACACGATACCGGGGTGGGCTTTTTTATTTTTTGTTCTTTCAAATACAGAATTAAAAAACTTTTAAAACGGTTTTTATTGTGCGAAACTATTTTTATTTTTCACAGACTGTTTTAATAAAAATAAATTACAGGGTGAAGAGGTGACTTCTGAAAAACAGTTATACAAACAGGGAAGACTGTTTCAGCTAATGGCGGATAATGTTCTTGATGGTGTGGCCATTATTGAGGATCAGAAAGTTGTTTATGTTAATCACAGATATTACTGACCGCAAACTTGCCGAAGAAAAGCTGAAGGTTCTTAACCGGGAACTAGAGTTAAGGGTTGAACAGAGAACTGCAGCGTTTAGTGAGGCGAATGAACAGCTGAAAAGAGAGATCTATGAACGTACCCAGGCGGAAAAAGAATTAAAATTTCGTGAGCAGGAACTGGAAGCAAGGAAAAAGAGCCTTGAAGAACTGAATGCGGCCCGAAGGGTCCTTTTAAAAAAAGGAGAAGAAGACAAAAAAGAGCTGGAAGAAAAGAGGCTCTTTAATGTCCAAGAGCTTGTTATGCCGTATGCAGATAGCCTAATGAAAAGCAGGCTCGATCCTCATCAGCGCGAAAGTCTAAAAGTGATAAGATCTAATCTTAATGATATTATTTCTCCTTTCGGTCGGGCAATGTCTTTAGGCACCTTAAAGCTCACGCCAAAAGAGATCCAGATCGCAAATCTGATAAAAGAGGGGAGGACAACAAAGGAGATTGCTGATCTGCTGCGTTTGTCAGACCGTACCATTACGACTCACAGGGACAATATCCGTAAAAAACTGGGGCTTAAAGCCAAAAAAGCAAACTTAAGAACACATCTTTTGAGTCTCCAGTAATACGTATTTTAGATACGTATTAAGTACGTATATTTTACGTATTGAACCATTATGTTTTAAAAGGTATAATTAATACTTCGTAGGAAGTCACGGGGTATCTCGGTAATTGATGCTCACCGTCTGCAAGGCGGGACATCCCGGTATTTATTATTAATTTCAGAATTGTGCCGATTCAACCGCTTGTTTCGCGGGAACTCCGCACCAAGGTGCGGTCGGTGCGACACGCTTCCGATCAAAAAATAGTTAAATAAAGAAGAATTAATACAGGGGATTTAAAATGAGTGATTTAAAGGCAACGTATGATCTGTTGATAAAAAGAGGAAAAGCAAGGGGGAGGCCGGTTGGAATAAGTCTTTTTCGAGAAGAAATACCAGAAGGATATGAGCCGATACAGGATGTGCCCTGCAGTATTGTAAGGTATGCCCGTGATGAAGGAAGAAAAGTATATTTTGATGCGGACCATCACGACTGTCTGGTGGGCGTACATCATGCCGGAATTGTGCCGGGTAAAAGAGAGATCGTTTCAGGGGAATATCTTTCCGCAACATCATCCTTTTTCACTTATGATGGGGCTGCCCGTCTGAAAGCATCAACACCTGTTCTGCCGACCGGTATGGTTAAGGCTATCGGAGCGGCACCGCTTGATGAGATCCCGGAAGGTGTAACGGTTGATTGGATCGTTGTTGTTTGTGACCCGCAGCATGCAAATATGATCGCAACCTGCCGGCTGGCCCGGGAAGGGATTGATGTTTACGGTTCTTTTGGAAAATCTCTTTGCGGTGAGATTTTTGCCATGCCATGGCATATAAAGAACTTTATTGTTACCTGCGGTGATCAGGGCGGCAGGATCCATAACAAGATAAAGAAAGACGAAGTCTTTGTGGTTATTCCGGTTGAATATATAGATTATCTTCCGTTTACCCTTGAAAATGTAAAGGTTGATGTTAAGGGGTCAAGGCGGATGACAAAACCGGCACACTCACCCTTCTGGCAGGACAAGAAGAATATGGTTATGGACGACGATCAAAAAGAGGATGCGACTTCTGATGACAGTGCTGCGGAAGTTCAATTTACCATGCCGTGGAATGAAGATGCCAGCTCACTTTTGAAAAATATTCCGGAAGGAATTCTCGAGATGGTGGTTGAAAATTCTGAGGATTTTGCCAAAGACAAAGGATATAGTGAAGTTTCAAGAAAATCCATGGATGAACAGATGGCTGTAATGGGAACAAGTATTGATGAGATGCTTGAATCCTTATAAGGATCAAATTATTTATAATAATTTTGAAACAGGAATAAGGAGAAAGACATGGGCAAGAACAAAGAATATGCAGAACGCCTGAAAGAAATGGAGGGCTATGAGAGAAAAATCATTGCCTTTAAGCTCTGTGATGAAATACCTGAAAATGTTGAATTTTACGGTGACGATTTTTCATTTTACTGTGCAATTGTTGCTGAGATGTGGGAGGAAGGGCGCAAACCGTTTTATATCACCAATAAAAACATTATGTGCGGCGGTGCTGTTTACTCAGGGCTCGGCAGTAAAAAGTTGATAAAAGAGGAGTTCGATGCCGGTATGGGAGCTGTTATCGGTAAAAACGGCGCCTATTCGACCCGTGAAGTGATGCGCCGGGTTAACCAGCAGATCCCCCATCATTTTAAGCATCATAAATATCAGATCGTTGGTGCGCTGGAAGATGTGGAAGATCCGGATGTGGTGATGGTTGTAGCTGATGCGCACAGGATCATGCGGCTGTGCAAGGTCTATACCTGGAAAACAGGTGAGCTGACTCCGGGCCTGACCGGAACAGCATGGTGTACCAATTCTTTTCCCCTGGTGTACGCGAATAAGGCCATGACCTACAATATGGGAGATCCGCCCTCACGAACCCTGATGAATCTTGACAAGGGAGAGATGTACTGCTTTATCCATTATGATTTGCTGCCGCTTATTGTGGAGAATTTTCCTAACATTTCAGAGGGGGATGTGCTTTAGGCACACCTGAAGGAGGCTTTTATGAAATATACGATTACAGAAGACTGTATTATCTGCGGAACCTGCTGGGAGATCTGTCCCACAGAATCAATAGAAGAATATGACTGGTACTACCGGATCAACCCGGAGACCTGTGTTGAGTGTGGAGCCTGTGCCCGTGTCTGTCCCAACGCGGCAATAGCCAAAAAGGCTCCGGTTGGAGCAGAGGGCTAGCATAAGTTTGTGTGGAGCTATCCTCAAAAATTATTTTCGCTGGTGACAGGTCTACTTGCAGCCTATGCTTGTTTGGCTGCTCATGATTTAGTGTTTCCAAACAGCCGGGTTCCTTGTGAATCCGGCTGTTCTTGTCAAGAATCAAATCAAAATTGTTTTTCAGGTACGTTAAGACCGGACTTTTAATAAACCGCTATGGTAAAATCCGGTTTAATAAAAGTCTGCATGGGTTTAAAAGACCGGGATTGTTCTTAAGCATTTTACAGATATCCGGAGCGAATTTATAATAAAGTTTTATAAGCATTTGGCCCGAAGCTGTTTTTGAAAGCACATTGTCGCGGTAATTTCTTGAAATCTTCAGTTTTGCGGTATCCTCTTTCAAAATCATACGGGCTGGCGATCCGTTGTTGTTGTCATCTTTTTGTGGTATGGTGCCGACAATTAAAATGGTGTCATCTGGATAATTGTATCCTGAAAATTTGGTTTCATTATCAAACGTCACAAAATAACTCGCTTGTAAAGTGATGTTGGTGGCCATATATGCAGGAATTTGTTCTATCCAGGTTACTATTATCTGTGAACCGTTATCATTTTCTCCAAAAATTCCCAATTCACTTATAAGAAGGGGAGCAAATGTCCAGACCTCTTTAGACCCATCAATAACAATATCCCATTTTCCTACAAACCGGGTGTAGTCTGCTGTCTACGCAAAAGATTGATTTGAAAAAAAGAAAAAAAGTAAACAGATTCCGATAATAGCTTTTACATATTACCCCCTTTTATGTTGTATGGTATTGCTCGCGTTTATTTCTATTTATAAGAAATAACATAAGTCATGTTAAAGTGCAATTCCATGGTTTAAATGAGTTTATCCTACCTCATATGGTGTAAAATCCCGAAGTTTTTTCATGTTTTTTTAATATCCTGTTGAAATCTCTTGACCTTTTTTAAAATAGCGGTTAACCGTCCGGATAAAAATACAGATATGTTTCTAATGTGCTGTAATAACTTCACATTATTTAACTGCTCCATTATTGAGCACTTTGGTTGAAGACCTTTATTTTCAGGGGGTTTAATCCATTTTTAACACTCTTATCCACAGGCATTTAACAATTTCTGTGGATAAAAAGGATGGCGTTTTAAAAAGGCCGGACTGCCGGGCTCCGGTATTTTTTTAAAGGGTTTATAATAC
>CAYLYF010000079.1:0-19379 GCA_964387595.1 uncultured Thermodesulfobacteriota bacterium
GAAAAATGTATTAAAGCAGGAATGGATGATTATATGTCAAAGCCTATAAAAAGGGCGGTTGTGTTTGGAATACTTGACAAGTTGGTTTTTCAAAAGGCAATTTGAATCGACAACATATTATAAACTGCAAGTTCAACCTTGTTGCTGTAAAAAGCCAATCAAAAACTCAATGTGAGTTTCAATGTTAATTGAACACTGTCAATGATACGAAAAAAGCTGAAAATTAATTATCCGCCTTTTTTCTTTAACATAACCATTAGACCTTTGACAAACTACAAAGTCACAGGTACGTGCCTTATTGGAAATCAGTTTTTTCTGAAAGTGGTTCGAAGATACTTCTGGTAAACTGAATAATTTTTGTGTTATTTTTTTTCAAAGGTCTCATCGCCTATACGTAACAAAGATGATTTTCCTAAGGAGTTCTGGTGAGTTACACTTTTTTTATACCCCTGTTTTTATTCTTTGTCAAGCTTGTTTCTTCTAACCTTCACTGTTGTTACTGAGAATCAGAATACCATTTTCAACAATATCACCTGTGGCAAAGTCCGGTTCTACCATGCATTGGTTGTGTTCTTTGCATAATAACTTCCATGGCCCTGTGGTAGTCTCGCTGTACTTTCAGATTGCACACTCTGGAGTATCTCTGCGTTGTTGTCACCCGCCCGTGGCCAAGCAGATCCTGTATAGTTGACTTGCCGCCTTTGCCATGGTTTACAAATATTTTTTCCGCTTTAGATCAATAGCTCCAAGCGTTAACCTTGACACTTCCTCAACACGAAGTCCTGTTCTAAGCATCTGCATAAATATGGCTTGATCCCGGGTCTTTTTTATAACTTCAAACAGGCCTTTCACCTCATCATCATTTAAAAACCTGGGCAGTGGTCGAGGTAGCCGCAGGGTAAATCTCTTGCGTACCGGATTTGCAACTTTCAAGATTTCTTCCCGTTGCAGATACTCATAAAAGGCATGGATACAGCCGATATGGCAATTGATGGTTTTTGGTTTAAGTTTTCTATCTAGAAGATAATCAACATAGTTCGTGAGCTTATCTCGCGTCGCCTGCTCAAGGGGTACATCAACCCAGAGCACAAACTGTTTGAGCATGTTCATGTAATTCCTGATAGTGTGGGCTGAGCAGTTGCGCCGCTTCACTTATTTGTTCATTTTTGTATTTCCGGTAGGCACTGTTTATTATTGCAAATGCAATGGTGGTATTGTTCTTCAGTTCTCTTTTTCTACGGGAGAGCATGGCCGCTTTATGATAGAGAATGCTGTTGTGTTGTGATACCACATGATTTTTTGTTGCTTTCAGCAGATTAAGCGCATTTTCTTCAATTGCATTTGATAATTCATGCTTTGCTTTTTGCGCAAAGAAAAAAGTTGTTATAGAGAGGGAGACAATAACAATTCCCGTAATAGAAATTATTATTCTGGATTTTAATGAATTAAATATCTTCATTTTTTCTTTCAGTCGGATGCCTGACTATAAAGGCTTTTTCACTCCGGAGGTAGCCTGAATCATTCTGCTGTCTGGTTTTAAATAATGATAACGAGTAAAACAACCTAAAGTCAGGCGCTATTTCTGCTTTTAAGCGTTTAAATTTGCTCTTATTTCTATGATATAAAATACATATTGGGCTTTGTCAAAGAACAGCCGGTTGGAAGCATGCAGGGAAACGCAGTCCTGGTTTATCTGGACTGTTGCGCGTATCTTTTATGTTTTGTTATTCCCGGGATGAATAGTTACCGGAACAGAATGGCAGGGGAATAGATTGGTTAAGAATTTAAGATATCTGGTTTGGCAATAAGGATAGTATGATTATTTTTAAATTAGCCCTGCAGGGTCAGATTCGGATCTGAAACGCTGTTCTATGATGTTTGTGCTCTACCCGCAATTATTTCAAAGGTGGCCGGAATTTTACCGCTTTTTTCAAAATCATCTTCATATATACGAATCATTTTCAGCAGGGTTTTTCTCACGCCGGGAGTCCTGTTCCTGTTGCCGGAGGCGTTTTTCGCGCCCATGCCCCGTATTGCTTTTAAAACATCATTAACCGTCAGATATGTTTCTGTAACGCAGTATGACCTCATCAGGGGGCATGAAAACCCTGCTTTAAGGAGTGTGGTTTTAATCTTTTGCTCTGTAACGGAAAGTTCAAGGGGTTCGCCGCCTGAATAGCCGGTTTCCCTACAGGCTTTCAGATATGATTGTCTTAATTCAAAAAATGTTTTTGAACCAAAAATTGAAAAAGCAAAAGTGCCGCCTGGTTTAAGCACTCTTTTAATCTCTTTTACTGCCTTGTCCCAGCTGTTTAGCCACTGGAAGGTAAAGCTGGAGACCGCAAGTTCAAAAGAGCTGTTTTTATAAGACAGAAGTTCTGCGTCTGCTGCAGAAAAGATTCCACTGATGCCCGTCTTTTTTTGAGCCTGCAAAAGCATGGAAAAAGCAAGGTCGCAGCCGAAAACTTTTGCATCCGGAAATTTTTGAATGAGACCTGCGGTCAGGTTGCCGGTTCCGGCTCCGATATCAAGTGCGCGCAGGATTGAAAAGTCAGCCGGGTTCACAAGGTCTAAGAGTTCGCCTATAGTTTCCTTTTGAAGCTTTGCGTAACGGTCGTAGGTTTCGGCACTTGCGTTAAATGACTTTTTTACAAAACTTCTGTCTATGTTGCTCATCTCGGGGTTTCCAAAAATCCATGAAGTTTTTTTAAGACTTCTTTTTCTCTTGTAATAAAGGGAGCATGCCCCGTTTTATCAAGCAGAAAAAGTTCGGCCCCTTTTATTTGTTCCTTCATGTACGCTGAAGCTGACGGCATGCTTATCTGATCATCTTTCCCGTGGATAAGCAGTGTCGGCAATGCTATTTTTTCAAGTTCATTTCTTAAGTCCTCATTTTGAAGGCACTTCAGTGATTCAAGGGCAGCGCCTTTTTTTGGCGCATTATTTATGTCAGTAATGGTTTTATAAATATTTTTCTGTTTGAGAGAGGATAATTCCAAAGGGGTAAAAAGGCGGCCGTAAAAATTTTTGAGCCCCTTTTCAAGATCACGCTCGGTCTGTTTATAAAGGCGTTTTACCACCACTTCAGGGATGCCGTGTTCATAATTCTCTCTTTTTACAAGAGAAGGATTGCCGCTGATAAAAACAAGAGAGTCAAGGCCGGGCAGCGAACTTTTCAGCATTTTAAGGATAATTGAAACACCCATTGACCAGCCGATAAGGGTAAGGTCTTTAAATTCAAGTTTGTTGATGAGCGTTTTGATATCCTGTGCGAAAACAGCATAGTTGCAGGGACCCTCAAGATGTTTTGATTTTCCGTGTCCCCGAAGGTCAATACGTATGACCTGATATCTTAAAGACAGGTGATCAGAGATATCATTAAAGACGTCTGCGTTCATGGCCCAGCCGTGGATGAGGAGCAGAGGTCTTCCCTTGCCCTTGATGGTGTAGTGGATAGTGTTTTTCATTATTTTATTTACTTAATTGTCTAGATTTGTATCAGTGAATTCAGTGTTTTCCCCTAAGGACTCAAGGATCCGAGGCTTCCAGAATTCGAGTTTACCCTGTTAAAAGATCGAAGAGCAATTCCGACAACGTTCGGAATTATTTCACGGGGCGACAATCCTTTTAACTTTGGAACGGTCAAAAAATAAGTTAGGGCCTTTTTGAAGGCCACCCTAAACCCCCGGCTTTTAAATGCCATGCTCTCTGCGCTTTCCTCTTCACGCCTCACTTCTCACTTTTCACCGAATTTAAATTATTCCAAATTTCTTTCCTGCCGTTTTTAAAATATCAAGGGCCTGTTCAAGGTCCTGTTTTTCATGGGTTGCCATTATAGTTAACCTTAACCTGGATGACCCGTTAGGTACGGTTGGCGGCCGGATGGCCTGTATGAAGAGACCCTTGTCAAACAGTTCTTTTGCCATGTTAACCGCATCAGATGGACTGCCGATCATGATCGGCATGATCTGGGTTTCGCTTTCAAGGGTATTAAAGCCCAGAGAGATTAGGCCTTCTCTCATGAAGACGGCGTTGTCTTTCAGCCTTTGAACAATACCCGGTTCATTTTCAATAATATTTAAAGCTTCAATAGATGCTGCCAGGACAGAAGGGGGAAGTGCTGTGGTAAATATAAAACTTCGTGACCGGTTAATAAGATATTCTTTCAGCTCTTTTGTTCCTGCGGCAAAGGCGCCGAAGGTGCCCATTGCTTTTCCCATGGTTCCCATGATAATTACTCTTTCGGTGTTTTCTATCCCAAAGTGTTCCAGCGTTCCTTTTCCGGTTTTTCCGATGGCGCCTGTTCCATGTGCGTCATCTATAATTATATTCGCACCATATTTTTCTGCCAGCGAGAGAAGATCAGGCAGGGGGGCGATGTCTCCGTCCATGCTGAAGACACCGTCGGTAACAATTAGCCTGTTTCTGTAGACCGTTTTTTCCTGCAAGAAAGACTCAAGTGTTTTTATGTCTTTATGGGGATAGACCTTTGTTTTTGCCCGGCTCAGTCTGCAGCCGTCTATAATGCTTGCGTGATTTAAGCCATCGCTGTAGATGATATCCTCTTTTGTGGTGAGTGCTGAAAGAAGGCCGGCATTTGCCATGTATCCGGTACTGAAAACAAGCGCGTCTTCTGTCTGCTTAGACGCGGCAAGTTTTTTTTCAAGTGCATCAAAAAGGCTTAAGTTTCCGTTTATGAGTCTTGCCGCTCCGGTTCCCGCACCCCATTTTTCTATGGCGCTTTGAGACGCCTTTTTTATTTCAGGATGAGAACAGAATCCGAGATAGTCATTTGATGCCAGCATCAGCATCTCTTTGCCGTTTACCCTTATTTTCGGTCCGGAGCCGGAAGATACCGGCAAGAGTTTTCTGTAAAGCCCGGCTTCTTTTATGCTATTGAGTTCATTTTTAAAATCAAACATCATGCTAGGATAACTGAGCATATCGTTATTGTCAACCCAATCAAAAGAACAGGGTTGACATTGAAAAGAGACTTTATGAACAAAAACATTGTATGTTATATATGATAATATGCTAGTATGGTGAAAAAGCTTAAAAAGAAAGGTCTTCTTTATGTTTAGGAATGGAATGTTTGTTCTGTGTGCGGTGTTTTTGGTTTTTGTATCATGCTGTAATCCTGTTGCTCCGAAAAAAAAGGGCGTGGAATTTAAAGCACAGGCTGTTAACTTAAGTTCAGTGCTTGAAGACGAGCCCCGGTCCAGGATTTTTTCAGACCAGGTCCTAGAAGAACAAAATGATCTGGCTTTGTCGCCGTCTGTGTATAAGATAGCGCTGGTCAATTTCTGGCTGATTAAAGAGGATAATACCGAAATAAATCTGATTAACCCGGATGCCTCCAATCCCACCTATACCGAATCAAAGCCCCTGATTATTGATTTTACGTCAGAAGATCCCCAGAAGCTTTTTTCGCTGGATACCTTAAGTGCGGGAACCTACACAGGTTACAAGATGCAGTTTCTGTATCTTGTAATGCGGCTGCCGGCGGTTTTTCATCTGCCGGATATTGCTGTGGAATCTGACCTGACAGATATTATTCTGGCGGATTATCTGGGCCTTCGTCTTTCCCGTGATTTCAGGCTCTATTTTAATGCGATTGAACCCTACTGGAAAAAGGATTTTGTGGTCAAGCTGATCAATAAGTGCGGACAGGTGGTTCTGGCTGAGACGGGAAATAGAAGATCAGGAGGGGGGCCGAAACTTTTTTATTTCTGTTAATAATAACGAACATCCGCAGGGCGGAGCCGGTCCGGACAATACCATTGATCTTTTTAGTGCTGAGGATTTCTGGGGAGATGAAACCCAGCTTGATAATTCAACGAATCCTATTATTGTGGGAACCCATGCTGCTGTCGGCGGTGTAAATGCAAAATTAGATAAAGAGTTTACCCTTCCAGAGACCATTGATGATCTGTATATTATTACTCTTACGGTTGATGTGTAGAATACTATGAACTTTGGTCCTCCTTCAAAACCTGCAGCAGGCTTAGAGATGAAGGATGGCCTGCTGAATTTGGGACTCGGATTCAACAATGAAGATTACGGGAATATTGGCCTTCATCCCATAGTTTCAGGGTTTCTTATCGAAGTTGAGAAGAAATGAAACTTTTTGCCCACAGGGCGGGGCTTTTTTTGAAACACTCCGGAGATTGCTTTTTCTGTGATTAAGCGTTCACAGGATCTTGTATATATTCTATAACAAATTTTGATATAAAATAAAGGAGGAAAGAAATGAGAGAGCTTTCAGAAAGAGAACAGAGTCTGTTTGAAACGCTTCATCTGACACCGAAGAGTGAAGAAGAGGTAAAAAAAATCTGGCTGAAAACAGAGTATAAACAGCAGCGGGAATATGCGAATATACTTTTGTTCATGATCCCGTTTTTTGTGGTTATTTTTATTGCGACGTCCACTTACGAATATTTAAACCCGGTTAAATTTTTTATGGGAGGGATTGCCTGGACCCTCTATTTTGCGGTACCCACCTTTTTTATCTTAAGGATCTGTTATAAGATCCTGGGTTCAGAAGACAGAAAAGTGCTCCTGGGTCATTCTGCCATGTATATGTGGCGGAAACCGAAAAGCATTAAAAGAGCATATAATATAATGGCAACAATTGTTCTTATGGTCATCCTTGCTAAAACCGGTCTGGAAATCACGGCTGTATGTTTGGCCATAACATTTATAGTGGTTCTGGTCTGTACCTTTAAGATAAGAGGTAAGGTGCAGAAGGTGCTTGACGAGATCGAACAGTCCTGACATAAAAATCATTCAGGGTTTTTTTACGAAAAAGAAAGAGCCTGATTCAAAGTTTGAGCTTATAAAAGGAGGTCAGCAGAGAAATCTCGATTTTTCTGGGATTAAAATTATTTTTATTCCGGCTGACGCGGTTTTTTTTGTTCTTCTGCGTTTTTGGCATGTCGTAGGAAATAATGAGGGGACAGAAGATAGTTTGTAGAGATGTAAGAGGAAAACAATATGAAAAATATCAAGTTTATTTTTGTTTTAGCATTATTTTTAATCAGTGCCTGTTCCCTTCTTTTTCCATCAACTCCTGCGTTTCAGGAAGCGCTGGATGTGCTGGATTCAGATTTCGTTACAAAGGTTGAAGTTAAGTCCTGGTTCGGAGATTCCAATTATTATTATAAATTTGAGCCGGACAGTGATAATCTGACAACTGCTTTTATTATCTACCCGGGCGGTCAGGTTGATCCGGAAGCTTATGCGCCGTTAGCCCGTGCGATTGCAGATGAAGGGTATTTGTGTTTTATTATTAAGATGCCTGTTAATCTTGCCATGCTTGGAAAAAACCGGGCAGATGAGATTATTAATGATACGGCTTATTCGGCTGTGAAAAAAAGGGCTATTGGCGGCCATTCTCTTGGCGGTGTGGTTGCAGCAATATATACGGAGGATAATATTGATTTAATCGAAGGTCTTGTGTTCTGGGCTTCATATCCTGCTGGCTCTACGGAGCTGCGAGACGCAGACCTTAATGTGATTTCTATCTACGGATCACTTGATGCACTTAGCACGCCTGATGAAGTGCTGGGAACCGGAGAAGAGGACCCGCACAGCCTTCCGGGCGATACGGCGTGGGTGAAGATCACAGGCGGAAACCATACCCAGTTCGGCTACTACGGTACAACGCCGGATTTCCTGCAGAAGGGTGATAATGCTGCAACCCTTGAAAGAGACAATCAGACGGCTCAGATTGTAAATTATACCGTTGGTTTTCTTAATAAGCTGTAATTATGATTTGTGTTATTATTTTATTCCGATATATTTTATTAAAGGAAAAATATTATTTAATCTGTGAAAAGGAGATATTATGAAAATTTTAAAGTTTGTTTTTGCACTGGCAATATTTTTCGTGTTTGGATGCGCAGGTTCCGGATCAGACAGCTGGCCTGCAATGCAGGAAGCTCTTGATGCTATGGAATCTGATAATGCTGTTATTGTGAAAACAGTCCGGGTAGAAAGCTGGGGTAAGGAGGAAGACTCTAATTACTATTATGTCTTTGAACCGGTAAGTGGCACCCCGACAATAGCTTTTATCTTTTATCCCGGCGGTGCGGTTGACTTAAGAGCCTATGCGCCGCCGCTGCGTGCAATTGCAGAAGCCGGCTATCTTTGCTTTCTGGTGAAGATGCCGATGGACCTTGCGCCTCTGGGCATAACCCGGGCAAGCGACATCATCGATAGTGATGATTATCCTGAAATAGAAAAATGGGCGATCGGCGGTCATTCGGTTGGTGGTACTTTTTCATGTGCTTATGCAAAGGATTATTCTGATAAGCTTGACGGGCTGGCTATCTGGGCATCCTATCCCTCATCAATGTTTGACCTGAGTGAGGCAGATCTGGATGTGCTCCTGATCTATGGAACGAACAATCCGAACACCAATGATCTTGAAGACCCTGTTAATGAAATAGATACTAAAGCTAAACCGTTTTTGCCGCCGGAGCCGGATACGACCTATATCAGAATTGAAGGCGGAAACCATAGTCAGTTCGGTTATTATAATACCTATCCTTATACGGTACAGCCGGAGGATGGTATTGCAGAAATTTCCAGAGAGGAACAGCAGGAGCAGATCATTGATGCTACAGTTGAGTTTTTAGAAGGATTATAGCGAATTATCTAAATTTTATACTTTTTTGCGCAGGGCATTACTTATGCTCTGCGCTTTGTTTTTTTAGATTCTTGACTTTATGACCGGGTATTATTAAACTACTAAATTACAATATGTTTTGATGTTTGCCACCCCATTATGACAGGAGGACATTTATGAGCGGAGAACTAAAGGTCGGAATGACCCGGGAAATTACTGTTAAAACAGAAAAAGAACATACGGCAAAATATTTTTATGAAAATCTGCCGGATGTTTTTGCTACGCCTTTTCTGGGCGGTTTTATGGAAAGGGTGTCTGCAGAGCTGATCAATGAACATATTGAGCCGGATGAACAGTCTGTGGGAACGTCCATGGATCTTAAGCACAGTGCCGCAACGCCTCTGGGGATGGAAGTAAGGATCAAAACAGAGGTGACGGCTGTTGACGGTGCAAAGCTTACCTTTAAGCTTGAGGCCTGGGATGAAGTTGAAAAGATCGGTGAAGCTGTTCACGAACGCTTTATTATAAAGCCTGAAAAATTTAACAGCCGTCTGGCCAAAAAAACAGTTTTATAGCACGGAGTATAGTGCATAGCGCATAGAGTACATCGGTTTTAGTTTTTGGGTTAACGAAGTTAACTCCATGCTCTGCTCTTTGCAAAGGAGTTTGGAACCGTCAAAATAGGATTTCTCAAATTCACATAGCCTCAATTTGGGGATTATATAGAAAAGAATAATTATATGAAACTGGATGTCATCTATATGGATAATCATCTGCTGGTGGTAAACAAGCCCCAGGGGCTTCTTTCTCAGGCGGATGAAACCGGAGATATTGATCTTGTGACGCTGTCAAAGGAGTATCTGAAAAAGAAGTTTAATAAACCCGGGAATGTGTTTGTGGGGCTGGTTCACCGGCTTGACCGGCCGGCTTCAGGGGTGATGGCTCTTGCGAGGACTTCAAAAGCAGCATCAAGGCTTTCTGCCCAGTTTCGGGAAAACCTGCCCCAGAAGCGATATCTGGCGATGGTTGAAGGTGACTGCGAGGGGGAAGGCGTATGCAGCAATTACCTGATTAAAAGGGATAAAAGAGTCTGTATGACCTCAAAAAACACGCCTTCTGCCCAGTATGCTGAGCTATCGTGGAGAGCGGTGGCATGGAAAAGCGGGCTGACCCTGGTTGAAGTTCTTTTAAAGACAGGCCGTCCCCACCAGATAAGGGTACAGCTTTCCCATTTGGGTTTTCCGGTCCTGGGTGATTTTAAGTACGGAGCAAAAAGAGAGCTGGACGGAAAAAATCTGGCCCTGCACTGTTTTTTCCTGTCACTTTCACATCCGGTAAAAGATGAAAAGATGAAATGGGTTGCCAGACCGCCCCGGTCATGGTCCGGAAAGTTTGGTGATGAAATGGAATATATTATTAATGAATCGTAATGACTTCGTAAAAAGCCCACCTTCGGTGTTGCACTGCATCCCCAGTCACTGCAGCGTACAGTTCGTACGCCTCATTCCTTCAGATTTGCGCGTTTTAAATCTGGAACTTTTTACTTTGTCATTCATGTAGCAATATCATGATTTAGCTTAATATGGGGAGTGGGCTTGAGGTAAATATCAATTATGAACAAAGAATTTAGTTTTACAGACAGATTTGAAGATATTGTGATGTTGGGAAACGGTCATGTCCCGGCATTTTTATATTGTGGAGAGAAACCGGTTTTGTTTGATCCGGGGGTGTCTGCTTTCGGGCCGCTTTATCTTGAAAAGATAAAGACGAACCTGGGTCTTCCTGAAACTCTGATCCTTGCGCTGACCCATTCTCATTTTGATCACTGCGGTGCGGTGCCTTATCTGTTAAGAAAGATTCCGGGTATAAAAGTTGCGGCCAGTGAAAAGGCTGCGGATGTGATTCTGCGTCCCAATGCAATTAAGCTTATGCAGAAACTTAACCATGAGTATGAAAAAGAGATGAAAGATGCGCTTTCAGGTGAAGATGTAAGTTTCGAATCCTTTGAGGTTTTTTACCGGCTTAAAGAAGGAGACAGGCTTGATCTCGGCAGGGAGTACTGCCGGGTCATTGAAACTCCCGGCCATACCCGGGACTGTTTAAGCTTTTTCTTTCCTGAAAAAGGAGTCCTTTTATGCGGTGAGGCAGCAGGTGTAGCTGAAGGTGTATTTATTCACACCCCTTTCTTAACCAGCTTTGACGATTATCTGTTATCCCTTGAAAAAATTGCTGACCTTAAGCTTAAGGCCCTCTGTATTGCCCATAACGGTATTTTAATGGGTGACGATATCAGCCTTTTTATTTCAGAAGCAATCGCGGCGGTAAATGAATACAGAGATATGATAGAGAACTATCTGGATGAGTGTAGCGGTGACCAGGAAAAGGTTGTGGCAAGGATCACTACCGAAGAATATGATACTCAGGATGAGCACATGCAGAACCGTGACCCCTTTATCCTTAATCTTAAGGCAAAGATCAGTGCTGTTGCCCGAATGAAAGAGGTTGCCTGATATGGCTGATAAGCGGATTCATCTTATTGTAGAAGGACGGGTTCAGGGCGTTTTCTTTCGCGCGGAAACCCAAAAAACAGCAAACCGGTATAAGGTTAAAGGCTGGGTGAAAAACCTTTATGACGGAAGGGTGGAAGCGGTTTTTGAAGGAAAAGAAGAGGATGTTGACAGGGTGCTGCTCTGGTGTCACGAGGGGCCCTCTTATGCTTCGGTCACAGGGGTTGAGGTGAACAAGGAACCCTTTGCCGGAGAATTTGACTCATTTTCAATAACAGACTGACAAAATGAATATTCTTCTTATCCAGCCGCCTGTGCTGGACTTCTATCAGACCGGTATCCGGACACAGCCTGTGGGGCTTGCCAGTCTCGCAGCGGTGCTTGAAAAAAATAATCACCGGGTTGAGATCCTTGACTGTCAGGTTAAGGGACAAAGAAAAAAGATCCCAATTCCTGAAAAATTTTCATACATAAAAGAATTCTTTCCGGATGGAGATCTGAGTCCTTTCAGGCTCTATTCAAACTTTTATCATTTCGGGCTTTCCTTTGAAGAGGTTTCTTCCCGGGTCAAAAAGATATCCCCTGATCTGGTTGGGATCTCGTGCCAGTTTACGCCATATGTTTCAGAGTCCATTGACACCGCAGCCGCGGTTAAGGCTGCGGGTCCGGATATTCCGGTTGTTTTTGGCGGGGCCCATGCAAGTGTACTGCCTGAAGATGTGCTTAAAAGCGTCTTTGTTGATTATGCGGTCATCGGAGAAGGAGAGGAAACCTTTTTGAATCTTGTTGGGGCTGTTTCCCGGAGGGAAAAGATTTGTGATATGGAGGGTGTCGGATATAAGGATGGTGAGGTGATAAGGGTGAATCCTTTGAAAACATATATCTCTGACATTAACAGCCTTTCATATCCTGCTAGAAACAGGCTTGACCCTGAAAGATATAAAATTAGAGACCGAAAATATACCATGCTCTTAACCAGCCGGGGCTGTCCCCAGGGCTGTTCATACTGTTCGGTGGCAACTACAATGGGAACAGGGTTCAGAGCGCGTTCTCCCCAAAACGTGATAGACGAGATGCGGTCATGTGTTAAGGAGCATAACATAACAGCCTTTGATATAGAGGATGATAATTTTACGCTTGATATTTCCCGTGCGGAGAAAATACTTGATTTGATAATAGAGTCGTTCGGAGAACAGGGCCTTGCGCTTTATGCCATGAACGGTCTGTCGATCTTTTCTCTTACGGAAGATCTTCTTTTGAAAATGAAACGTGCCGGGTTTAAGCATCTTGATCTTGCTCTTGGAAGCAGCTCTAAAGTGATCAACCGGCAGATGAACCGTCCGGTTGATCTTGATCGTGCAGAGGCTGTTTTAAAACAGGCGGCAAAGCTCGGCTTTCCGGTTACTACTTATATTATCCTCGGGATACCGGGGCACAGCCTTGCGGACATGATTTCTTCAATTTTGTATCTGGCAGAAAAAGATACCTTTATCGGCCCGAGTATTTTTTATCCAAGTCCGGGAACAAAAGTTTACCGGGAGATGGAGGAAAGCGGAGATTTTCTGCCCACTGATTTTTCCATGCTTCGTTCAAGCCTTTTTCCGGTTGAGACAGACGGGTTTTCAAGGCTTGATATTGTTACCCTGTTAAGACTTTCAAGGTGGATAAACTTTTTAAAACAGCATTTACTTTCGGATATGAAACTTTCACGGCTTAAAGAAAAGGCTGTTTCCGGCTGGTATCCAAAGGATGTTCCCTTAAGCACTGAAAATGATCAGGCTATGTTTTATCTCTCCGAAAAAAGAGCGCTTAAGATGAAAGAAGCTGGAAAGATCCTTACCTCGTTTTTATTTCAACACCGGAAATTTTTCGGGATAAGGCGAGTAAAAACAGCAAATAAAGACCTTTGCACCTACCAGATATTCCCGTATAAAACTTCAGAACGGGTGATGGATATTTTTTTTAATAGACAAGAGAACGTATTTATTCGGCCTGCTGTTTCAAAAACATAAGGAGTTGTTTCTGCCATGTATATTGTTGAGCCGATACTGAACCGGTTTTATAGAAAAAGAATGCGCGCGGCTATCGCATTTGATCAAACGGGTTCATTTGATGTACCCGTAAGGTCGGAGAAGGACCTTGATGATTATCTGCTTTATGTCCATATTCCCTTTTGTGAAACGCTTTGTCCCTACTGCTCGTTTCACCGATATGTGTATGAAAAAAATATTGCTGACAGATATTTCGATGCCCTTCAAAAAGAGCTGAAGATGTATAAGGCCTTTGGGTATGATTTTAGCGGAATGTATATCGGCGGCGGAACGCCGACCATTGCCATTGACCGTCTGCTTGAGACAATTGGCCTTGCGAAAAACATTTTCAGTATTAAGGAGATATCTGTTGAGACAAATCCGAATCATTTAACAGATGAGAAAATGGATCTTCTTTCCGGGGCCGGTATAAACCGCTTAAGCGTTGGGGTGCAGAGTTTTGATGACAATATCTTAAAACATATCGGAAGATATGAGAAGTACGGCAGCGGTGAGGAAATAAAGGAAAAGGTAAGAAATGCGGTGGGCAGGTTTGACACGCTTAATGTTGATCTGATATTTAATATTCCGCTTCAGACAGAAGCGCTTTTAAGGAAGGACCTTGATATTGTTGAGACGCTTTTACCTGAGCAGGTGACTTTTTATCCCTTAATGGCAGCATCTTCTGTTGAAGTCGCATTGAAAAAAAGTGTGGGTCGGGTCGATTACAAAAAGGAGAAAGCGTTTTATTTTATTATCCTTGACAGGATGAGGGGTGAGTATACCGGTTCTACAGCCTGGTGTTTTTCACGGAAAAAATCCATGATCGATGAATATATTGTTGCCTATGATAAGTATGCGGGTGCGGGAAGCGGGGCATTCGGATATTTTAATGACAGTATCTATTCAAACAGTTTTTCAATTGATGAATATATCGGGAGAATCGGACAGGGTAAATTTCCGGTGGCGGGTATGAAGAAATTTTCAAAAGAAGAAAGCATGCACTATTATTTCCTGATGAAGCTTTTCGGGCTTTCAATGGACAAGAGTGCTTTTGAAAAGAAATTCGGGCTTAGCCTTGAAAAAGCCATGCCCCTTGAGAAAATAATGCTTAAACTTTCATCCTCTGTTAAGGAAACGGAACAGACCATTTCTCTTACGGAAAAGGGGATGTACTATTGGATCATGGCCATGAGAGAGTTTTTTATTGCGACCGATAATTTGAGGGATCACTGCAGGAGCCTTGTTGATGATCCTTCTTAGACGGTTTTAAGTACAACGGTTATTGTGCCGGGTCTGAAGATAAAACACCATTTTTTTTCATACAGTCTGGGGCTTATCATATATATTAGCTTACCGATATTTCCAAGGACGCCTCCAAAGGAAAGCCTTTTTTTTATTACCTCTACTCCGCCCCCGGTATAATGCGCAGCTCCTTTTTTTACAAAGTGGTTCATTGAAAAACAGGATAAATGATGAACATGGGTAGGGTCTATCCAGGATGATGCACTGGCAAAGTGAGGGGGGCGGATTGTAATTATTGAGTTTTTAACGCATATTCTGTAGATTTCTTTCATCAGGGAGGGCATGTCAGGAATATGTTCAATAACATTGTCCATGAAGATTTCATCTACTGAAGCGTCTTTAAAGGGGAGACTGCCAGTTAGGTCAGCAAGTAAGGGCGCGTTCCTTGTCAGCGTTAAAGGTATCCGGCGTGTTGTGGCCCAGGTTCAAAACGCCGATCACTCTTCCGCCGATGGAAAGCGGGATGCACATCAGGGAGCGGATCTCAACGGTTGTGTTCTCTGCTACACAGAAGCGTTCATCCGACTGGACATCCTGTATTCTTATGGAGTTCCCAAAGCGCGCCACATGACCGACAATGGACTCGCCAATATGGAATCGGGTTGAGCTTATATCTTCTTCAATGTATTTTGCTACTTCATCAAAAGGGCCTTTTGATGCCCGGAGGATGATCTCTCCTTTTTCATCATCAACCAGCATTAAAGAACAGTTATCCGGGCCCCGTTCCTGCTGGATCACGGTTACTATGGATTTGCATACGGAAGGAAGGTCTGTGATATCAACCAGAGAATCGCCGATACGTCTTATTAAAGAAAGCTCTTCTATCTTTTCAAGATATTTTGTATTGATATTGAAAAGGATCTTTTTTAAAGATTCTTTCTCCCGGATCAGGGCTTCTGCGTCAAAGGGTTACCATGATCCACCACCATGCTGCATTCTCGCCAAAGTCTCCTGAGGAAAACTTGTCACCAGCTAAATCTGCCTTCATTACCGAATGGGCCTCCTCACTTTTACCACAGCGCTCGTGATGCCAGTGAATCAATCCCTCTCCAGCCCAGTCCATATTCGTAACAATCCCAAACAGCTTGTACTTCTTCCCCTGCATCGCCATGGTTTGAAACGGAAGCACCGGCTGTGATTCCAGCCCCGGCAGCCCTAACCGTTCTGCCATTGCCTGCCGCTTTGCCAAATACCGATACTCAGGGCCTTTTTTTATGGCGCTGAAGGCTCAGCCTTTTCCCGGGGTACACGACGATTCTTTTAACCTTACAGTCTGTGCTGTCATCAAGAACTTTATAATATCCCCAGGGACGATGATCTTTTTCTCTTTGATCAGACATGTTTCATCTCCCGGATGAATGCATTTTATAAAAAATAGATCATTATTACTTTTAGTGTCAAACAAAGAAAGAACGTAACTACCTATTTAACCAACATTTTTCCAAAAACATCTTCTTTTTCTATATATATTTTTTCAGCCCCCCCTCTTGACAATCCGGCATTAAGCATTAACTTTTACAGATAAATTATAACTGCGCTATTGAAAACAGTAGAATAACGCCTTATCCAACAGGCACAGAAAAATTAAAATCTACAAAAACAAAGCCATAAGGAGGAACAAAGAGATGAAGATAAGACCACTGCAGGACCGGATAATCGTCAAAAGGATGGAAGAAGAAGAGATGACCAAGGGCGGAATCATCATTCCGGATTCAGCAAAAGAAAAACCCATGGAAGGTGAAGTCATCGCAGTTGGAAACGGCAAAGTTCTTGATAACGGCCAGAAATCAGTACCTGATGTAAAAGCCGGAGACAAAGTTCTTTTCAGCAAATATGCCGGAACAGAAGTAAAGATCGACGGCGAAGAGCACCTGATCATGAGAGAAGATGACATCTTAGGAATCATTGAATAACTAATAAAGATCTATAATTTTCATAAATGGAGGATAAAGGAAAATGGCAAAAGAAATACTATTTGGTCAGGACGGACGGACCTTAATGCTTAAGGGTGTAGATACCCTGGCAAATGCAGTTAAGGTCACCCTCGGCCCCAAGGGAAGAAATGTAATCATCGATAAGAGCTTTGGTTCACCCACAGTAACAAAAGACGGTGTAACCGTAGCAAAAGAGATCGATCTGGAAGACAAGTTTGAGAATATGGGCGCACAGATGGTAAAAGAAGTGGCCAGTAAGACTTCAGATATCGCAGGCGACGGAACCACCACCGCAACAGTCCTTGCCCAGGCGATCTATAAAGAAGGCAGTAAACTTGTGGTTGCCGGTCACAATCCCATGGAATTAAAACGCGGGATTGACAAGGCCGTTGAAAAGATTTCCGAACATCTTGAAACCTTAAGCAAACCCATAAAAGATCAGAAAGAAATTGCCCAGGTCGGGACCATCTCTGCAAACAATGACGCGACCATCGGAAACATCATTGCAGATGCAATGGATAAGGTCGGCAAAGAGGGTGTGATCACTGTAGAAGAAGCAAAGACCCTCGAGACCACCCTGGATGTTGTTGAAGGCATGCAGTTTGACAGAGGATACCTCTCACCTTACTTTGTAACTGATCCTGAAAGAATGGAAGTAATCATGGAGGACTGCCTGATCCTGATCCATGAGAAAAAGATCAGCAACATGAAGGACTTACTGCCGATTTTAGAACAGGTGGCAAAGACCGGCAAGCATTTCCTGATTTTAGCAGAAGATATTGATGGCGAAGCACTGGCAACACTTGTGGTCAATAAACTGCGCGGCACATTGAAAGTTGCTGCAGTCAAAGCCCCCGGTTTTGGAGACAGAAGAAAAGCCATGCTTGAAGATATCGCTATTTTAACCGGCGGAACCATGATCGCGGAAGATCTCGGGATTAAGCTTGAGACCATCACCATGGATGATCTGGGTAAGGCAAAGAGAATCACCATTGACAAAGACAACACCACCATCGTTGAAGGTGGAGGAACAAAAGACAAGATCGGCGCAAGAGTCAAACAGCTTCGCGCACAGGTCGAAGAGACCACCTCTGACTATGACCGTGAAAAACTCCAGGAGAGACTGGCGAAATTGGTTGGCGGCGTAGCCGTCATCAATGTCGGCGCAGCCACAGAGACAGAGATGAAAGAAAAGAAAGCCAGAGTTGAAGATGCCCTTCACGCAACCAGAGCAGCTGTGGAAGAGGGAATCGTGCCCGGCGGCGGTGTAGCCCTGGTCAGATCACTTAAAGCCCTTGAAAATGTGGAGACCTCAAATGAAGAGCAGAGATTGGGCGTTGAACTAGTGAAAAAGGCCATTGTTGAGCCGCTGCGTTGGATTGCAACCAATGCCGGCCATGACGGTTCTATTGTCATTGAGAGAGTCAAAGAAGCAAAAGCCAACTTTGGATTTAATGCACTTACCGAAGTCTATGAAGACCTGATTAAAGCAGGCGTCATTGATCCGAAGAAGGTTGTGAGATGTGCACTGCAGAACGCAGCCAGTGTATCCTCACTTCTGATCACAACAGAAGCCATGATCGCAGATAAGCCGGAAAAAGGCGGTGACGGCGGCGGCATGGGTATGCCTCCTGGCGGTATGGGCGGAATGGGCGGTATGGGCGGTATGATGTAAGGTCTGTTTCACCCTTAATAAAAGACTAAAAAAGGGCTCTGCCGGCATCGGCAGGGCCCTTTTTGTTTTACAAAACCTTATATGCTGTTGGCCAGGATTTCTGCGGCCCTGCCGATTTTAATACTCACGCGCCTAATCGAAACCCTGAACTTCAACACCTTAATAATCTCAGCCGGATTTTTAATAAAGAACTGTGCTGTTCCATAGACCCCTGCCTCCCTTTTTATTTTATACAGAAGGTTCACATCTGTAATATCACGATCAGCTGTATCTGAAATAATACGAATATCAATAAAAGGTATTTTTTCTTTACAGAACACCTCTGCCAGAGCTGCACTTTCCATATCTATGACCTGAGCATTATAGGCTGTAAAAAGGTCCTCTTTCACTTTTCGAAGATGTATAAAATCACCGGTTGTCAGACAACTTCCTTCTGCTACCTGGTAAAAATCTTTAAGGCAATTATGGGCTTTTTGTGAATAAACCTTATCAGTGCTAAACCTGTTTTCCTCTTTTTTCAAATCCTTCGAAATATGCATCACCTCATTTACGACAACACATTCCCCTGTCTTTAATACCGGATCAATAGCACCCGCAGCACCCATCGAAATAACAACAGCGGGAACACATCTGTTTAGAATCTGCTTTGCTGCAGACCTTGCTTTTTTAGGCCCTATACCGCTTTTAACAACCAGCACTTTTTTTCCGGCGAGAAGCCCTTCAAGAAAAAGCGCGCCTTTATTAAAATTTCTTTTTTCTACAGAAATCCGTTTTTCAAGATATTTTATTTCAGGATCAGACGCTACAAGAACAACAATCAAAAACTTCTCCTGCTAAATTGTTTTTTTTATTAATAGAAATTAATGTTTTAAATATATACTTTTATCAAATTAATATATATAAGTATACCTTCAATCAATTTTTTTCTTTATTTGCATAATAATCTCTGCTATTTATTTAAACATAAACAAAGCGGGAAGACCTGTAAAATATTTTTACGATTAATTAAGAGCTATCTGTTTTAGACCCAATCCATAATCAAAAAGGTGCGTCATGCAAAAGATTCCTCTAGATAAAGCAACCGAAGGGATGGTCCTTGCAAAACCCATAGAACGTGAAAACGGCGTCGTTCTGATGGGCGAAGGAACTGAACTGAATGAACAGCTCATAGAAAGGCTTCAGAACCTTGACATCCAGAAAGTCACTGTTAAGGGAAGACCTTTCGGCGGAGACGACGAGAAACCGGTTGAAACACTTTTTGCCGAACTTGAAGAACGTTTCAGCAACGTCTCTTCAGAC
>CAYLYF010000080.1:0-19205 GCA_964387595.1 uncultured Thermodesulfobacteriota bacterium
TTTGTAACAGGAGAGGTGTTTTTTATTGACATTGACCTTTTAATGGGTGCCAAACTCTTAAATATTGCCAGAGTTCATATAACCTTTTCTAATAGCAAATATCGCAAAGTTCTGTTTTTAAAATCGTAGCATCCTATATGAGCCAGCGTCAGATCAAGTCCAGGCTCCCATACTTCAGGCACTATAAGTACTATAAGTACTATAAGTACTATAAGTACTATAAGTACTTGAAGTACTTTAAATACTTTAAATACTACAGGCACTTCTATCCTTCAACCTAACCGGGAATATCCGTTGAATCCTTTAACAGTTCGCCAAGTCCCGGGCATTTCTCTTCAGAAAGTCTGCCCGTCTTGGCAAGGTCTTCTGCCACATCCTCAAACCCTATCTCTTCAAGTCTTTTTCGAGTGGGAAGACCGTCATCCGAACACCCCCGATACAGATAGTATTCATCCAGCATTCCCGGATGATTGATCGGGTCCTTACCGCCGCGCAGATTCCCTCTCCAGCCATCGTCCTTACGGGTAATTCCCTGCAGAGCATTAAAACATCTCTCGATCTGGTATGCCCGTTCGGCCGACTCAAAAAGTGCCTTTGGATCACGGCCGGTTATAGCTTTGTACATCTCTCCCATCTCCCGAATCATGATCAGAGGTTCGCTCCACACATTGGCATTGATGACCGGGAGGAAGCAAATCCCCAGGCAATCCATGATCATCTTGTAATTTTCAGACCACCAGACAACCCGTCCTTTTGCTACCGGGCTTTCATGGTCGGCTATTCCCTCGGGAAGATCCTTACCAAACATCTTCTCAAGCATCTCCTCATGGCCGATAATGGCAGCAAAGGGGTGCCCTTTCAGATGATCACCGCCGCGGGTCGCCACCGAAGATGCCAAACTCATGGGAACACCGTAGCTGCAGCTGTAAGTAAAAGACATACCCTTGATGTGAGACCGACAGGCCGCGGTGTCACGACCCAGACGCGAAACAATTTCTTCAGGCCCTTCTGCCAGGATGTCACCAAACCCTTCCCTGGCTGCCGTCATGCGCATCAAGTGCTCTATAAGCCGGTCGTCTCCCCACTGCAGCACCCTGCCGTCGGTTTCCTCTGTCCCGATAAGTCCATTTTGAAAGCATTCCATTGCCATTGCAGCGTTGTACCCGAACTGAATACAGTCCATGCCCATGCGGTTGGACAGATCAGCAAGGTGCAGCATGGCAGAAAAATCAAAGATCCCCAGAAGGGGTCCCAGGTGAAGCATGTGGCCATACTCAATTTTGTCGCCCTTGTCACCCTTGTAGGCACCCTCCTTTATCTCCCATTTTTGGCTGCATGCCACAGGACAGCGATAACAGGCGGTTTGCCCGGTTTTATATTTCTTTACAAAATCATCGAGGTCATAGGCATCCAGCTGCTCTTGGTTGATGAACTGCTGATCGTTTTTGATGCGCTCACATTCACCTTTCTGTGACATCAGGGTAAGGGTTCCGTACTCCCGCTTCATGAGTGTGCCGGGTCCCTTGTTCCATGCATCGCGGTACTGTTTGGCAAGGACGCTTACAGCCTCCTCGTCAGCAACGGGAACGGTTTCGTGATCTTTGCTTTTGATGATGATGGCCTTTAGATTTTTCGAGCCCATCACGCACCCCATACCGGTGCGGCCATTACTGCTTACTCTTTTTGAACCCGACAGGATGCATGCATACTTGACCAAGTGTTCCCCTGCAGGACCAATGCGGGCCGTCTCGCAGCTGCCGTATTTTTTTTGAAGCACAGCATCGGTTTCATACACATCAAGCCCCCAGGTGTCAGCGGCATCGACAATCTTAGGCTCTGTACCCTTCTCGATTAGAAGCGCGGAGGGTTTGGCAGCCCTTCCCTGTATAATAATATGATCATATCCGGCTTGTTTGAACCTGACACCAAACCAGCCGCCGGCATTAGTATCGCCGAAAATGCCGGTCAGGGGACTCTTTGCCGTTACCGTAAATCGAGGTGCGCAGGGAAACGTTGTGCCAACCATGGGACCGCACCCAAAGATAATCGGGCTTTCAGGTGACAGCGCGTCAACTTGAGGATTCTCGCGCGTGAGATCATAGAGCAGTCTCGCGTTTATGCCTGCTCCGCCAATATATTTCTCTATATACTCCTCTGAAAGATCTTCTTCCACGATCTTTGATGTTGAAAGATCAACAACCAGTATTTTCCCTCTCCATCCGAACAATTTTTCTTTTGACATCTGACTGCCCATGGCCTTCTCCTTTTTTGAATACACTTAAATACTATAAAAACATAATGCCGGCAAAAGAGCCCCTTATTCTGATTCACCGGCATTTTTAAATATTTGCTTAAGGACTGATTTGAAAATTTCAAGATGTTCAGGATCAATGCCCTGCTGACCCTTTAACTGCGCCTGTTTTGCAACGGGAAAAAGCTTCTTTGCAAGTTCACTGCTTTTTTTTGTGAGAAATATTTTTTTCTGACGCCGGTCTGTCACGTCCGGAACTCTTTTAACCAGCCACTTCTTTTCGAGACCATCGATCAGCCTTGTAACTGCCGCCTTATCTTTAAAGGTTCGGTCAGCCAGCTGCTGCTGAAACTGCCCGTCGCAAAGCATAGACAGATTTGCAAGAATAGCCCATTCATCCGGAGAAACATCATGTCCTGCCTTAAGAAACATTTTTTGCAGCATATTTCCCACTGCCCGGGATGTTCTCGTAAGCATGGGTCCAAGCGGCTCTTTAGACGGCAATTTTTTTTCAGACATTTCTTCCCCAAATATAGTTGATTTATCAACTGTTGTATCATCAACTATATTTTCTGTCAATGTTTTTATCTTTTCACTGATAAAACATAAAGGAGAGACTAAAAGAAAATTGAAAACAGGGGATTATCTCAGATCAAACTCAACACAGGAATTTTCAGGCACATTCCCGGAGTCAAACCGCGAATCAAGAATAAACAGGCGCTCGGCAGGAATTTTATGTGTTTCGACCAAATACTGCTTCACAGAAAGACCGCGCTGATGCAGAAGATCTTTCAGATCCGCGTCATCAACCACAGTATTCTCCAGCATAAGCTGCTTCATCTCAGCCACAGGCAACCGTTTGTTTAGGCCCAGCATTCCTTTCGGCTTCTGAAATTTCTCAGCCCTATACGCCTTCCTGAGATATTTGTCATATTCTTCCGAAGAAATGACGATATCTGAAGGGTTAAGTTCTTTTTTTTCTTTTCTGGATAGATCATAATATTTCTGCAGCCGCAGCTGATGCATAACCATCTCCTCACGCAGACATTCACGGTCAAGCGCTGTCACCGCGACAGCCTGTATTTCAAGCGTCAGATCTTTTTTCTCTCCAAGAATCCCGGCCAGCACATCAAGTTTTTTTATGATCTCATCGTTCATGCTACCCATGCCGCAGGTAAAAGCAATTCTGCTGATATCCACACCGCCCGGAATCAGCTTGCCCATAAGGGCAAAAGGCGATGTCGCGGCTTTTTGGATCAGATTCACCAGTATCTGCAGAATAACCTTTCCCGCTCTGAAACTCGGGTCATCCAGACGGCCCGATACAGGCAGATCAAGCTCTATCCTACCCTTACGGTCTTTTAACAGCGATACCGCCAGCCCCACAGGCAGACTGGTGGCATCAGGGCTTTTCACGCTTTTACCCAGGGTTAACTGATCAATGAACACCTTATTCTGAGAAGTCAGCTGATTATCCTGTATCGTATACGCAAGATCAAAGGAAAGACTGCCTTTTTCAACAAGACGGCCGATGAATTTTCCGGAATAGGGTGAAAAAGGGCTCATATCAATATTGTCAAAAATAATTTTGATGTCGGCATCAAGCTTTTCCTGCAGGGGTTTTATCGTTCCCGTAAGTTTAAAAGGAGCATACCGGTTAAGCTTGGCATTCATCTTTATATCAGCCGGCGAGTCAGGCTTTGTCGAAATACCAGAGATACGGCCCTGAATATCAGCAAGTTCGGCACTGTAGCGGGGCTTAATACTTTTGTCAACAAACAGCACCCGACCCTTTTCAAGAGTAATCCTACCGATGTTCAGATCAGGAAGAAGCTCTTTTTCTGGAGATTCGGCAGCAGACCCGGGTTTCTGTTTTTCAGACGCATCAGAAAGAGAGCTGAGGTTCATCGTGCCGTCTTTCTCAAGCACAGGCCTCAAAAAAAGTCCTGCAAGTTTTACTGTTTTTATATTAAGGAATAATGGGCGGGTCCCGATGTGCATGGACTTAAAATCAAGGGATGAAATTTTTGCCAGGTCCTCTTTCTCCCCCTTTCGTGCTGCCGCAAAATTTACAAGCTTCATACCGCCCTGCCATATGATAGCTGGATCCGCATCCTCCCTCTGTTTAAAATCAACATTGCCCTTAAGCCCGAGGTTGCCGCCGGTAATGTCAAGCTGAAGAGTCCCCGGCAGATAGCTCTGGACAGTTCTGATATTAAAATCGGAAAAAACAACATCCAGATTTGCTGCCATCGGCACAAGCATAAGACCACCCTGCAGGCTGAGCGCACTTTCGCCGTTTATGAGACAGCGCAGGTCAAGATCGGCAAGGGAATCTCTGACCGTTGATATATTTTTAAAGGTGAGATCGATGGGATCAATACGAAACAGCACCGGCTGTGCCGGCAGCAGGTCTTCAAATGAAACAGCACCTCCGGCAAGCTCGAACTTCTTTACCTTCACCCTCCATTCAGGCTCAGACGGCTGCGGAGCTGCGACAGGCCTGTCTCCGGTCTGATTATCTATACCCACCAGCTTCTGCAGCGAAATGCTGCCGTCCTTTTCGCGGGCAAGGGTAAGGCTCAGGCCTTCTACCGCAATATTGCCGACAACAAGGTTGCGGTCATTGATCCTGCAGTCGATTCCGGAAATACCCATAGAAGGAAGCTTGAATATGGGTTTATCATCAATGCTGACAATTTCAAGCTCTTCAAGTTTCAGAGTGCCCTGTACCTTCACTTCCGCGGCCTTCCTGGCGCTCTGGATATAGCTCACGACAAGACTGGTGCTCAGACGGCCCGATGGCATCTTAAAATTCAGGATTGCCGGCACATAGGGCAGATATTGTGCAAGGCTCAAGTCTGTAATGTTTATTTCAGCACTTGTTTCCAGAGAGTCTGCAAATGGCTTGCTCTGACCGATCAGTTTAAAAGGCCTGCCGTTTATTGTGGCGGAAAATGTCGGCTGCACAAACTGGTCAAGATGGTGCTTAAAATTAGAGATCAGCGGAAGGTTAAGCTCAATATCCGTTACGCTGTGAACAGCCTTTTTCGGTTTGTCGTTAAACTCGATTGAGCCGCCGGCTATCTTTATATTGGCAACAGAAAACAGCACAGGTTTTGTCGTTTTTTCTTCTGATTTTTTTTTATCATCCGTGAGCAGATCTGAAAAATTGTAGTCATTTTTCTCAGTTCGGACGAGACGGAAAGAGGGATTAACAAGAGAGACTTCACTCAGGTCTATACCGCCCTCATATACAGAGACAATCTCTGCATTCACGCGCAGCTGGTCAATAGAGACGAAACTCAAGTCCGAGCCCTTTTCCCGTACAGACAGGCCCTTAACTGTGAGACAAAGTTTGAAGGGATTAAACGATACGGACTCAACACTGACCGGACGGTTAAGATTTTTTGTGAGCTGCGATTTAAGAACAACCTTTAGAATTGCCGGCAGCCCGAACACAAAAAAAACGGCCAGTATAAGTGCTGTAGCTGTTGTGTACAGAAAATATTTGACAGGTTTACGCATAGAAGGTCTCCTTTCCCCAAGATAGCCGGAAGGAAGCTTAAAGCCGCAGCAGGTAATGGGTGCACCTCAGGTATTAATAAAGATACTGCTTTTTTATACGGCCGGAATAGAAACTTCCTTTATATTTTGGTTTTAGCATCTGCTGGTTAGTTGTCAATATGTTTTATTTTTCTATAGATAAAACAGAAAAGAACCGCAATAAGACCATAAAAGAAAATAAGATTTACTAGGCCCATACTTATCCATTTCAGACAGGTGGTAAAAGACAAGATCCAGGTCATAAAATCTAACCTTGAAGGATATGCTGACATTACAACAGCGGCAAGGATATTTTCAAGATAGTCAAAACCAAGAGTTGTAAGGGCAAAAACACTCCAGGGTGCCCCCTTTGTCCCATGCACATAACCCAGAGACAGATTTATAAAAACCAGATAGAGCAGTGTAAACACAAAAGGCCAGGCAGCATCAATGGTAAATTTAGATTTGATATATACAGCTCTTCCCTCCTCACCATAGTCCCCCGCTGCCTCATAAATATAATCCGGTGTGGGAAAGAACTTAAGATCCAGCGTACCTGCCACACCCATAAATTTGCCTGATTCTGCTTTGTGATTTGGAAGAAAATAACCGACAAAACTCACAAAAAGGACCAGTGAGATAATAAGCATAGGAATATTTGAAATCCTGTTAACAAATTTGACGATTTTCTTCATTAAGCCGCCGATAAATTTTAATCTAATTCAACAGTTATCCGCTACATATTTTAATAAGGCAGTACGGATTGAGATATGAAAGTAATCCTAACAAATATATATCCTTATTGAAATAAAAACAGCGAACACTAAAAACATAGAAAGGTATAAAATGTTTAAAAATACAGGTTTTACAACAAATTCAATAGCAGGACTGGTCATAATTTTAAGTGTGCGGAATGAAGCATGATACCGATATCCGAATATTCATCTAAAGCCGTTTATCTGATCACTTCCCAAAAAATCCGGTTTGCCCTGTCCATTCCGGTAAACCTCCCCAGCATCTTTCGCGAGCCGTCTTTTTCGCTCAGCTGATCACAGTAATGAAGGCTTGCGGCTTCCACCCTTTTTTTGTAGTCCGGATCTGTTATTCTTTCCGCCGCATCAATCATCTCAAGATAACAGGCAAGATAATCTCCTGCACAATCACAGGCTTTATCAATAAGTGCATTATCCGGCATGGCATAAACCGTATAATCTGTCAAATATGGGTTCATCCATTCTTTGGCCTTTTTCTCCGGAACAATGTCGTACCTGTCATAAACTTCCTTTAAAGGAGAAATATATTTATCCTGATAATCTTTATCTTTAAAAAGCGGAATAAAATTCATGTAGACAAACGACTTCTTCTTCATACAGGAAAAATCAATAGCCAGAAGCGGAATATCATAATCAGCTTCCGGATATATCTCAATGGCAAATATCTCAAGACCCGGAACTTTCACTGAACAGCGCATCATTGAAATTTTCCGCACCTTTTCCATCTTCCAGTTATACATGTTCAGCTTAAACACGCCTAAAAACTTTTTTATCTCTCTCAGATCATCCGCTACAGGTATCGGCTCAAGAGCATATCTTGATTCAAGGTGAGACAGTATCTTGTTTTTGAGTGTTTCCATAGCAAAACTCCTTTAGAAAAAATATTAATTCTAGAACAAAACTTCAGTCTTCAAGATAACAAATAAACAGATCAATCAATGCCGCTGCTATTCCTTTTAGGACAAGACTCTCTTCAAGGACTTCCACAATTCTGTCGGTGTTACAATAATATGTTTCTATGATTTCTCTTCCAATTTCACTTTGGGATAAAACATCATCCCGGAAACCACGCAAGACATTAAGCCCTTTTTCATCAGCAAGAGCCAGCCTTTCTGCTGCGCAACTGGATGTCACGCTAAAATCAAGCACAAACAGCTGCTCTTCATTATAGCTTGCAATGATTTGACCGGTTCCCGGCATTTGGCTGATGTGAGTCCTCTGTGTCCAGAAACAGCCGCTTGCATTTTGTATTTCATGGGTATCACTAAATACAAGGTCTCCATTTGAGTACCAGTTAACATCAAATATAGCACCCTTAACCCCACCAGAATACCTGACAAAAAAAGTAACCGGCGCATTCCAGCTAAAAGTATTCACCACTGGGAATTGATTATCACAACCGGTCATATTTGCCACCGCTTCAGCAGAGGTTGTAAAAGCACTATCCACCGTGATCACAGGCGAAGCATAAACCGTCGAACAAAACAAAACCACCAAAAATAAAACACTCAAAATATTCAATCGATCTTTAGTCATTATCACCTCCAGTTTTCTCATAATTGTTCTTTTAGCACTTTAATCTTATCCTTTGCGGGTAATTTTTTAATCTCACTCTCAAGCTTAAGCGCATCACTTCTTGACATTTCCATGCTGACGGCTGCCAATTCAACCGGACATCGAAATCGGGTATACTTAGCCCCTTTTCCCGCATTGTGTTTTTCGATCCGTGCAGTTACATCTTTTGCGATCCCGCAGTACAGGGAATTATCGGCACATTTTATCAAATAAACTTTCCAACAATCTTCTTCTTTTGTTATCATCGGCCTGATCTTATGCCGCTCTGTTTTGTAATCGGAAGCCGGTATAAAGAAAGAGACCCTTTGCCGGAAACATAAGCATCTGCCCTTTCCTCCACCTTATCCGTAGAAAGGCCAAGCTTCTCAAAGATGATCTTTAAACAGTAAATAATATCCTCACGGCTTTTCAGGATCTCCACCTTTGATTCTACAATTGCAGCGCGATAATTATGCCCGCGGTGATCACCATCACATATCTTAAATGATGCCGCAGGATTTTTTTCAAGACAGGTGTTCATACGACCGCCGCATTTTGTCCCGGTATACAGATAATTGTCGTCAACCGCATAGGATGTTTCAACCGCATAGGGCTGTCCATCATCTATTCCAATAAGTGTTCCCCAATTTTCATCATCCATCAGTTTTCTGATTTCCTGATCTGATATTGCTAGTCCCATTTACTTTTCCTCCCAAAAATAATTTTTAATAAAATATACTTTAAGTACTTCAGGCACTTCAAGTACTTTAGACACTTTTTTGTTTACGCCCTGTACGACTCAACCGCAGCCGCAGACATTACCATGACCCCGCCAATGACTGTTGTGATATCAGGCACTTCATATAATATCACAATAGCATATATTGTACCATAAACAGGCTGAAGACAGGAAATAAGACTTGCGGACTTTGCTTTCATAAAGCACAGGCTGCCCGCAAAAAAACTGTGGGGAATTGCTGTAAAAAACAGCCCCAGCACGATAAGCTTTATCCATGTGGACAGATCGATTGTGGCTACTGCAGGCGTAATAAATAGCATCCCGCATATACCCGCTATAAAACTCTGGTACATCATGGAAGTATCGCCCCTGTATTCTGACAGATAATTCCGCTGAATAACATTCCGCAGAGAAAAAAGAAAAGCGGAAAGAACTCCCCAGCAGACACCCTGAGTAATATCATTATCAAAAGAAAACTCAGGCACCATCAGATACACACCAAAAAGTACCAGAGCGCCGCACATAATGTCATAAAGATGAGGTTTTTGTCCTTTCCACAAAGGCTCTAAAAATACGGTTATGATAGGATAGGTAAAAAGGGATATCATACCAATAGCAACGCTGGACACCTGTATGGAATGGAAAAAGGTTACCCAGTGAAGTCCCATGAGAACACCCTGTAAAATCATGAGGGTATAATGACTTGAGCTTTTTAGCCTAGCCTGCCGACCTGTGCTTTTAAGAAGCATAAACAGTCCAGCCGAAGCGATTAAGGTGCGAATGGCTGTTATGTCAATAACCGGAAGATCAATCAGCTTGGCAAAAAGCCCTGTACCGCCGAAAAGAAGGCTCGAGATATGTAGACCATAAAGACTTTTCTGCTTTTGATTCATAACTCTCTTACACTTAATAAATACACTTACCCTTTGGACAAGGACTTTGATTGGTCACCCAAACTTATGCCATATGTCACAATTATAGGGGACCGTTGAAATCGGGGCCCCATTTTGGCCGAGCCTCAGTTATAGGTTTTTTTGTGGATCTAAGGCGACGCATGTCTGAGTCCCGATAAAGGATACTTCCCGCAAAAAGCTGCGGGGTATCTCGGTAATTAAACCGATTATTTTGATACATGCCGCTTAACTCCGCACCAAACCAAAGGAACCACACAGCCAGAAACTATGGTTAATAAATTTAATTAACAAATTAAAAGACAATACTATTTCCACGAAATAGTATTGTCAATATAAACGTACAGGATTGTCAAACCCTTTTTCATTGACACATCTGTCACTGTTTTCCTATACTGTTTGAAGAAAAAGAGTTTAGTTTATGTGCTAAATATTTTCAGGAAACAAATTAGAGGAATACATGCATACTTTCTTCCGCAAACGGCACAAGAAACTTAAAATGCGCAGGCTGACCGCACGCGAACTTGGACCGTTAAAAGTAGAAATGATTAACCTGCTGGCACCTTCCCGTGACCCTTTTTCATCAGTGGAATACATCCTTGATGCAGGCCCCTGTAAACAGCTGATAAAAACGTATGCTGAAAAAACCGGCAAAAGGATCACCCTGACCCCGATCATAAACAAGCTTCTGGCCCTGGCCATTTCAGAAAACCCCGAATTCAACAGGATGATCTTTTCCAGCAGGGCATATCAGCTGGAAGAGGTACACATCGCAAATACAGTGCTGATACCCGGCACTGACTCGATAACCTATGTGATCCTGGAAAATCCACAGCAAAAGCCCCTTGAAAAGATCCAGCAGAAACTGTTTGCCGGTATATCAGATACATCGGCCAGTGCATCCGGACAGCAGGACAGCCCAATAGTTACTCTGCTTACAAACCTGTGCTACAGAACAGGAGCGTACCGGATTATCGGCCAGAGAAGAACCTTTACCCTTGCCTTTGAACAGGGGCTGATGGCAAACCACACCCTTTCAAATCATGTATACGACACACAGGCAAACTTTTTCATGCGCAAGGATATTCAGCCGGCAATATATGACGGCATCAAATATCATCTCAGCTGGCCGCAAAAAGAGCCTGTTGCTTCCGGCGATACAGTAACACTTAAGGAAATGATGCACCTTTTTGTTAAAACAGACCACAGACTTATTTCCGGAGTACATTCCCACCGGTTCGGCAAGAGCCTTGAACGCATCGCGGCAAATCCAGAAAACTTTATGTAAAACTACACACCGCTTCTGCTTTAAGCTTTTTAATTTTATCCAGAATATAGATCGAAACTAAGGCAGGTCTATTTCAGAGACTTAACTGAACAACCGGGATAGAATTGATCGTTTCTTCGGAGAGGATGCACTCGGCATAAGCCGCCGGTACTCAGGCAGCTCAATGGTGCGTGTCACCGGCCCGCAGAGAAAGCTGTGAATAAGCATTTGGTCCGGGCGCAGTTTAAAGTCTTCACGTATTTTTTCAAATCTCATTCCGCCGATTGCACATACCCCCAGACCGAACTCAGCCTGCCTGTCCATAAGGACCTGGCCCATGGCACCGGCTTCCAGTGTGGCAAGATGAAGTGTTTCCTGACCAAAAACATTATGCAGGCAATCCAGGTCGGCAATAAGAAATACACAGAATTTTGCTTTATTATAGTAAGCTCTGTTCCCTGGAAAATGAGCAGAGCTGATATTCTTAACAGGCGTGGCCGTAACAGAGATCAAAACATGCCGGGCAGGGTGATAATAATAGATTCCGGGTAAAATCCCTTCCACAGCGTCCGGCTTTACAACCACATATGTTTTAACCGAATAAGCACTACTGATTGAAGGATAAAGATATGCTGTACCCTCTCCGCCGGGCGCCGATCCAAGAAGTGCCATGAATTGGCTGAAAGCTGCAAAAAGAACCGGCCTGTCATCATAGCTTCTCCGGGTTGAGCGAAGCAGGTAATCAATTTTTTCAACCTTTTTGTTTCCCAGGGCAATTGAAACTGCTTCCTTTTTAAAGTTTCTAAGATGCAGCTGCTTTTGGTGAAGCAGCCGATGTTCTTCTTCAGACAGTGTGTTCAGCTGGCCAAATTGCGAAATCTTGTCAGTATTCAGATAAGACCTGTCCGGAAGATGTCCGCTAAAATGGTCAAATATTCCCGTATCTGTTTTTTGCATATAATCATAAAGCCGGCTGTCTTCCCGAACACTACCATCATGAGCCGGCCCCCCAAGCATACAGTAAACAAACATATGGCTTGAATCTAATTTAAAAAGTTGTCTAACCCTTTCAAAGTCAAGCCCGCAGACAGGACACAAAGCCATATTAAATTCAGCCTGACGGCTTAGCAGCAGCTGTCCCATATAACCGGCATCCAGTGTTACCAGGGCCCGGCTCATAACCGTATAGACTGGATTTATAGCCTCAAGCTGAGCAATAAAGAAAACAGAAAATGCCGATGACGTAAAAGCATCCCGGTTAAAAGAATAGTGAACCTCAGCATCTATATCAGCCCGTTCTGTAATAAGGTAAATCATATGGCTGACCGGATTATAGAAATATATCCCCTCCCCTAAACCGTCTATTCTGTTTTTCCTGACGGATATATAGGTCTGAACCGCATTGAGTCCTCCTGCAGAGGGATAAAGATACCTCGGTTCATTGTCCACGATCTCCTGCCTGAGAAGAGAAAGCAATCCGCTGAACAGGTCAAAAGAAATTGATCCGGAAGAAAAGCGACGGCAGCTGGATCGCATTAAATATGCTTCTTGATTGAAAGCGACGTCCTCAAGTTCGATAGTAACGGGTCCGGAAAAATCAGGCTGCAAAGAAAGATCACTGCCGGATTGCTGTTCAGAAAAAGATGTCTCCGTACTAGGCCCATCAGAGACAGTCTGCAGATAAGCGGCAATGCCCGCGGGGGTCGGGTTGTCCAGAAAAACCTCGGCACGAATTGTCAAACCCTGCTGTTCTCTGATCTTCTCAGCGATCTGAATCAGATTTAAAGAGGTCATGCCGAAGTCAAACATGTCGTCTTCCAGTCCGAGCTCATCAGCCTGGATCACCTCCCTGATAATATTAAGGACAGCAGCTGCAAATCCTGCATCCGGGCCCGGAAACTTTGATTCGGAAACTTTTTTGGCCAGTATTTCTGATGCCTGACAGGGAGCCATGATCTCACTAACATCAGTTTCAAGATCACTGTTTATCAATGCCGCGCTGTTATCTTTTTCCGGCTGCAGATAAGCGGCAATACCCGCCGGCGTCGGGTTGTCCAGAAAAACCTCGGCATGAATTGTCAAACCCTGCTGTTCTCTGATCTTCTCAGCGATCTGAATCAGATTTAAAGAGGTCATGCCGAAGTCAAACATGTCGTCTTCCAGTCCGAGCTCATCGGCCTGGATCACCTCCCTGACAATATTAAGGATTGCTGCTGCAAATCCTGCATCCGGCCCCGGAGACTTTGATGCGGAAGCTTTTTTGGCCAGGACTTCTGATGCCTGACAGGGAGCCATAATATCACTGATATCAGTTTTAATATCGCTGTTTTTTATTTCCGGCTGTAGATAAGCGGCAATACCCGCAGGGGTCGGATTGTCCAGAAAAACCTCGGCACGAATAGTCAACCCCTGCTGTTCTCTGATCTTCTCAGCGATCTGAATCAGGTTTAAAGAGGTCACACCAAAATCAAACATATCACCATCGGCCCCGAGTTCATCAGTCTGGATCACCTCCCTGATAATATTAAGGACAGCGGTTTTTATGATGTTTTTATCTACAGACAATTTCAGTTCTTTGTCCGGTATTTTGTTTCCAGACATGCGGACAGGCCAGGGAAGTGCTTTGCGGTCAACTTTCCCGTTTGCAGTGAGAGGAAAGGCTTCAAGAAACCCGATAACATTAGGCACCATATAATCAGGAAGCACTGCTGCTGCATGCTTCTTCAGCGCTTTTATGGACGGGGCCGTTCCAGCCTTAAGCACAGCATATGCCACCAGTTTTTGATCCCCCGGAGAATCCTGTCTGACCTCTGCCAATGCTTCAACAACATCAGAATGGCTCCTTAACGCATGTTCGATCTCACCGAGCTCGATACGGTATCCGCGGACCTTTACCTGAAAATCTTTTCTGCCGAGAAATTCGATGTTACCCTCCGGAAAATAACGGGCCGTATCACCGGTACGATACATTTTTCCTTCCTGCCGTGTGCAGTAAGGATCCGGTATAAAGCTCTGCGCCGTAAGCTCCGGCTCATTTAAATATCCCTCACTGAGACACTCTCCGCCGATAAACAGGTCTCCGGTAACCCCCACAGGACAGGGAGATAAGTTTTGATCCAGAATATAGTACCTTGCATTTTGTATGGGCCGGCCGTAAGGTATGCTCCGCCACGCCGGATCAACAGATTTAATCGAAAAATAGTTAGACCAGACCGTTGCTTCTGTAGCACCGCCCAGGCTGACCACTTCAGCCCCGTTAAAAACCTTTCTGATATCATCGGCAAGAGGCAGGGGTATCCAGTCACCGCTTAAAAAGACCAGTCTGAGTTTCTTATTGCTGACCGGCCGGGTACGGGCCCTTAATCCCGGAACAAGCAGATCAAGAGCAGCCGGAGCCGAATCCCAGAACGTTATTTCCTGCTCACACAGCATGCGGGTAAGAGAAGCCGCGTCTTTGCGCTGTTCATCACTGACAATGTGAATGCTTCCGCCGCAGGCAAGCAGACCGAAAAGATCAAACACCGACAGGTCAAAACTAAGTGCTGTGACAAAGAGGACCGAATCCTTATCCGTAAATGAAAAAGTTTTATGGGCCCACTCTATCAGGTTGATGACAGGCTGATGAACGACCACGACACCCTTGGGCTTTCCTGTGCTGCCGGAAGTAAATATGACATAGGCCGTACTGCGTGAAGTGGCTCTGCACTCCGGCGCTTGAGCGCCCTCTTCCCGTGCAATTAAAGAAGCCTCCCTGTCCAAAACGACCACCTCTGGCCCCGTTCCCTCAAACAGCCCGAGATGTTTGTCCTGGGAAATAACAATAATGATCCCTGCACTGCGAATGACCCCTGCCAGCCGCGCCCGGGGGAAAGAGGGTTCCAGCGGAACATAGGCACCACCGGCCTTGAGGATACCCAGAAGCGCGATGATCATGGAATGAGAACGGTCAAGACTGACCCCGACCAGAGTTTCAGGACCCACCCCTTTTTTCTGAAGGTGCCATGCAAGCTGGTTCGCTTTCCTGTTCAGTTCCTCGTAGGTAAGGATAGTGCCTTCATATACGGTTGCTGTATTATGGGGGTGTTTTTTTGCCTGATCTTCAAAAAGTTTATGGATACAGACATCCCGGCAATATTCGTTTTCAGTATCATTCCACTGATAAAGTATTTTGTGTATCTCCTCAGGCAAAAGCAGGGGCAGTTCGGCAAGCGGTTTTTTTGGAGCAGCGGCAATCGCTTTCAAAAAAACAAAGAACTGTTCTTTCAGTCTGCCGGCAGTTTTTTCACTCACCCGACAGGGATCAAAAACCCAGCGGCAAACCGACACATCATCAGCAAGTATCAGAGAAAATTCACTTCCGGCGGTAATGGTATAATCATCCATGCCGGTCACCTTATTCACCATAACCGGGAACAGCGACTTTTTCAGGTTTAAAGAAACAGAAGTAAGAGAAGGATATCTTGAAAAAATATCACGGACATACGTTCCTCTGCTTTTAAGCAGATCCAGATGCTGGTGCAGCAGCCCGGCAAATTCATAAAAACCGGCTGATGGATCTGCTGCTGTTCGAAACGGCACACAGGCTGAAAAAATATCATCCAGACCGGACAGACTTCGGCCAAGCGCTTCATGGCTAAACCCCATATCAAACCGGTTCATTCCGGTAATCCGCATAAGATAAGCAGCAAAAGCAGCAAGGAGCATCTCCCATCCGGCTGTATTGCCGTCAGGAACAGTCAATGCAGTGAATTCATCAGGAACCTGAACCCGAAGGCTTCGGTAACGGCAGGGAGCAGAACTTTCAACAGATAGATTATCAGCTGGAAATGAAACCGGGTGTGGATTTAAAAATTGCTTCGTCCAGAACACTTCATTTTTCGCAGCAGCATTAGACAGTTCTGTTATGCGGCCGGCTGTTTCAGGATCTGGATCAATAAAACGAAAACCCTTATTCATCTTATACCTGTCCAAAAAATCCCCTGCGCTCAGGGATGTGCTGTCAGGCGCAATAAACCGGTCAATACAAATATCATGACTGGTTGTGGCAAGGGTAAGAGAATTGTCATCGCACCCGACCAGTGTTCCCGGCAGATCCACAGACACTGACGGCAGGACCTGTATCCGGGGAACCATAAAGTAGGTACTCCCTGCAGCGAGTTTAGGGGTACCCAAAGGATTATGGCTAAAACCGAAATCAAGAGCCCGGGCAAAAGCATTCATCTCTTCAGCAGACAAACACCACGACAAAACTCCCCCAACTGGCGGACGCTTGTACTTACCGTAATAGGTCCGTTCTTCCAGGTTTTGAATACTAAGCGTTTCACAATTATCTGTCAGCTCATCCAGAAGCTCAGAAAAAGATTCCATGGCTGCTTCATAACATTTTATATTAAGGCTGAAAGCCGTTTCTTGATCCGACAATGCCAGGGTTCGCTGTTTCAGCGTACTGCCTTCATCCACACCGGGAACGATAAAATGCCAGGTAATACCGTGACGCGGTTCCCGGTTGATGATCGCCCATGAGGTGGCATGCATGCCCGCATACCTCGGCAGCGGCGAATCATGGTAGTTGATGGCATATTTCCGGGGAATTTCCAGGATTTCTTCGGTCAAAATATCGGGATTAACAATACTGAAGAGATAATCAAAAGGCTTTTGCTTTAAAAATGTCTGCAAATCATCTTTTGGATACGTATGACGGAAACCCTGTTCATCAGCCCACGCTCGAATTGACGGATCGGATGAGATGATACCCTCAATTTGATGACCGCGATCCAGCATCAGCTCACTGCACCGGGTAAGAAGACTTGTTTCACCAATAATACAGCAGCTGAATGTCTTTTGATCTCGGGTTTGGTCTTTTGCCGAATGCATTTTATACATAGTGTTCATGTGACCCTGCAAAAAAAATAATGCTCTATATTATATCATCATACGAAACACCGATTTTTTGCAAAGCCATGTCAATATGCTCTCTGGAAATAGGTGTATTCACAATATCAAGTGCCCGCTGCCGGCTCATTTCTCCGTTTCTCACAAGGGTGCTGATCTCAACTTCATGCTGAGAATATCCAAAAGACTTTTCCGCAAGAAATTGTGATACAACATTGAACAGACAATTTGTTGAACCGGCCGGCCAGCTTATCTTTGGAAGTTTAAACCCGAGTTCACGGGAAATGATACGAAGGATCTCATCCTCATCATAATCAATGTACTGAAATGGAGAGACAAGGTTAACGGACTTAAAGTTCTGATGAAAGTACATGGCCAGACTATCAAACATCTCATAGACAGACCTGAATTCGGGTTGTTCTGCTATGGCCTTCATGAGCTCTTCGTCAGAGACCCGGTAAATCCAGAAAAGCTCTCTTCCCTTTAAAAATTCCTGGCCTTTTGTATATCCCCCCAGCAGAAGTGTAATACCATGCCGAAGAGCTGCCTCCCGAAGATACACATCAATTAAAGCATTGCATATTCTGCAGTAGTACACATTCTTTTTTTGAAGCAAAAGATGTGTAAAAAGTGATTTGATCAGGCTGGGCTTGAACATCATCAGGTCAACCCCCAGAGCGTCAGTCGCATGAATAACGTTCTGATACATTTCATCGCTGCAGAATCCATTATCAACAAAGACAGCCAGAGGATTTAACCCCAGTTCTTTTTTTGCGAGATACAGGGTCATGGTGCTGTCCTTACCGCCGGAAACACCCACGATGCAGTCATAGGTCCCCTGCTGATCTGCTTTCAAACTCTCAACCTGTTCCCGCAAAGCTGCAAGACCTGTAGCAGAAGGCGCCTGATGTTCTGAACGGTTTCTATTGCCCTGGCCGGTACATACAGGGCAAAGCCCCTTCTGATCAAACTCAACATGGCCCTCCACTCTGGGCATGATACAGCAGTTACAGCGTTGCATATTTAAAATCCTTTAAACAAATTACTTTATTAATCCCCTAAAAAACTTTTTTTTATAAGTCCCGGCACTGCTCAGGGTCTCCGCATAGCCCCTAAAAAGTCCCGAAATGTCTCTTCAGATGAGTGTTTGGGCCGCCAAGCCGAAGCTTTTGTAAATTTTTTGTTGCTCACCACAATCGGATACTCCAACAAAGTCACCCAGCCCTGGGACGATTTATACAGATAAAAAAAGAACAGAAGGTTGACAAACGTTTTCAAGCTCTGAGGCGAAAGATCAATTACTTTGATCCCGGCAATATCAAAGAGTTTTCGAAAGGTCGTATGATCATCCGTTGCCAGATTAAAGATCCCGGGGATATCCCGGGTTATGGCAAGATACAGGCTTTCGCCCAGATCATCCTCATGCATTAGCTGAATCTGAGGATTATGCCCCTTAATGAACAGCGTTAGTTTTATTCGGAACAGATCATTAAAGAAATTGTTGAGGTTCGGGCCGGCAACAATCGGGGGTCGAAAAACAGTGATAATCATTTCAGGATGTGTTTTTATAAAGCCGTATAAAAATTTCTCAACCGTAACCTTATCCGAGGAGTAATAGCTGTCTTTGTTCTCCACCAAAGGATAATCTTCGGTTATCCCGATCGGATTGTCAGCATGGGCACCGTACGAAGCGATGCTGCTGGTATATATTAATTTCTTCACGCCGTTAGCCGCGCAGGCTTCAAAAACGTTTTTCGAACCGTTTATATTAATGTCGCGACTCTTTTTCTTGTTGTGCATTTCCCGGACAACAAAAGCCAGATGAATAACAGTATCTACGTCCTTAAAAAGCTCACAAATTTTATCGCTTCGTACATCTTCCCGGAAAAAAATGACTTTTTTGCTGTCACCCTTCCAGGGGGTTACATCGATTCCGATGATATTTTTAACTTGCGGGTCTTTTTCCAAAAGCGGCAGCAAGGTTTTGGCAAAGTAACTGTTGATACCGGTAATAGCGATGTTGGTCATATCTTTTTTCCATAATTCCTGTTAAGTCCGTTTTAAGCAGTCAAAAAAAGTCGGGCGGAAATCCTCCTTCTTAGGACGTTAAATATTTTGCAATATATATACCAAGCATTACATAGCAGAAACTGTATTATAAAAAAACAAGTAAAAATTTGAAGATTGTTAACAATTTTACCGAAAGACAAATAGTAATGTGAACTGAACCGCTTCGCGGAGACACCTCACAATCGCCCAACGAACAATATCT
>CAYLYF010000081.1:0-19193 GCA_964387595.1 uncultured Thermodesulfobacteriota bacterium
GGAGTTGAAAGGATCGCCGCCTAAACCTCTAAACACAACATTTGACAATAACTCTGCGTTAACCATCAATAATACTTCCAGAGTTCTTCTGATAGATGGTAATCCCAGGTCTCCAAAATTACATGAGATGTTCGGTGTCAAGTCATCACCGGGTTTTACTGACTACCTATTTTCAGATATGTCCTCTTCGGAGGTTAATCAAAAGACTGCGTACAACAACCTGAATATTATAACCTTTGGTACAACACCGTCTACCCGATCTAATATTTTTTCCGACAGTGCGCATGTGGATAAATTAAAAGCTATTGCAGAAGAATATGACTATGTGATATTCGACGGCAATTCAATTATGGGGTCTTCCGATTCCTCAATAATGGCGCCATTTTTTGATGGTGTTGTTATTGTGGTTGAGTGTGAAAAGACCCGATATCAAATAGTGCAGCCGGTTATAGAAAAAATACAAAAGGTCGGCGGCAATATTCTGGGGGTGGTCTTAAATAAAAGAAAATATTATATACCCAGGATGCTTCATGGAAAAATTTAAATTAAGATATCTTCTGCGAGCTGTAATTGCTCTTTTATTTCTAATGGCGGGATGTGCTTCCCAGGATAAGGAGTTTACCTTTGCTCGGACCACCTTTTCGTTTGACCATGAGATGCAGCCTTTTGATGTTTTTACTGAATACCGTATATCGCCCGGTGATATCCTCGATGTGCTCTTTCAGATCCAGACATGGGTTGAAAAGAAGAATTTCAAACTGGGGGTTGACCATCTGGTTTCAGTAAGTTTTGTACATAGTCCGGAATTAAATGTGGAGCAGACCGTCCGGCCTGACGGCAAAATAACATTGCCGTATGTTGGAGAGGTCTATGTTGTTGGAAAAACCATTGAAGAAATCACCAGAGATCTTAAAAAAGATTTTAGCACGATATTACAGTCTCCTGATATTTACGTGATGGTGCCGGAATTTAACTCGGCGATCAAAGAACTCAAAAAAGACCTCCATACTGCTCCCAGAGGTTTGAGTAGATTGTCCACGGTCAGACCGGACGGATACGCAACCTTTCCGATGCTTGGCGATGTAAAAGTGGCCGGAAGAACAATTCCCGGAGTCAATGATACTCTTAACTCAAAATATGAAAAGATGATTGAAGGGCTGCATTGCGATCTCTTTCTTGAAAAAAAATCCGGTTCGTCAATATATCTGGTCGGAGAGGTTAAAAGGCCGGGTGGTTACAATATCCATCGACCCACAACAGTTATGGAGGCTCTGGCATTGGCTGGCAGCTATCTTCCCAGCGCCAGGCTGAGTAATATTATTGTTGTAAGGAAATATGAAGGAAAAATGGTCGCGAAATGCATTGACCTGTCGGACAGCTTTGGCCTGAAAAAGAACAGTTCGTTTTTTTACCTGCTTCCCAACGATATTGTGTATGTTCCTAAAGGCCGGATCGCACGGGCTGCAGAGATCGCAAGTTATATCAGCAGTATTGCTTTTTTTAGAGGCTGGGGTGCAAGTGTGGGGCTGAATTACACCTATCAGCTTCACCGCGAGCCGAGCACATATGATTATGAGGATGAGGATTTGGATTAGATATGATGACTTTTACAGAAGATTACAGAAAAGAAGTCGTAACCATATTTTTTGCCCAGAAAGATGTCATTATCTGGACAACGGTCACTCTTTTTCTTCTTTCTATTATGATAGCTTTTGTCTGGCCGAAAACTTTTGCAGCATACGGTACAATACTTTTCAAGGGAAAGAAGGCTGAAAAAAATCCAGTGGCTTTGGAGAACAGCCCGGAAGTACGCTCTTACCCAATTGAAAAAGAGGACATAACCTCGGAAATTGAAATTCTGACGTCACCTGATGTTATCAAAAGAACCATCGAAGCGCTGAGATCCCAAAAATTATATCCATGGCAAAATGAAACCGGTATTTCCACAGGTGATGAAATATACAGAATAAAAAGCAGGATTAAGACTGAAATTGTGCCCGCATCAAATGTAGTCATGGTGTCCTTTCTGCACGATGATCCTGATGAAGCCGTGCATGTTCTTAATATGCTGATGAAAAACTACCTCCTGAAGCGCGCCACGGTTTTTGATCCTTCGAAAGCCATTGTCTTTTTCTCAAATCAGGCAGATAAATTTAAAAGGGATCTTGACAACAAAGACAGGGAACTGATGGAACTTGTTGAAAGCACCCGGATGTCCGATCCGGTAAAAGAGATCGAAAACAATCTTTTGATAAAGAACGATCTGGAACAACAGTTCAATCTGTTGAAAAACAATGAAATCGAAAAGGAATTTGCCATAGAAAATCTAAAGAACGCTCTTGCCAGTGACAGCATGCAGCTTTTTTCTTTTATTGAGAATCTTCCCATTAACAACCTGAGCAGTAAGCTTCAGGACCTTCTTCTGGAGCGGGGAACGGTTTTGCGGACGTATCAGCCTGAAAGTGTAAAAGTAAGGGCCCTGGACAGACAGGTGAATGAGACCTGCGCTCTTTTGAAATCAGAAGTTAATGCCTTCAAAAATAATCAGCTAAAACGACTTCAGATCATCCGCGCACAAATGGAAAATATCGACATTTCTCTGGATACACTCAACAAGAGAAATGTTGAACTACAGCGACAGATTGTCACTTCACAGGGAATCCTTCGAGAAGTTCAGCTTCTTGAATCTTCATATTTAATGTTTGCGAAAAGGAGCGCTGAGGCTGAGATTAACAGTGGCTCGGATGCCACGGACCTCTTCACTTTTGTATGTATTTTAAGCAGCGCGTTTCCTTCAAACGGACCTATCTTTCCAAAAAAGAGAACAGTAATCCCTCTCGGATTGCTGGTGGGCTTTATTACGGGTTGTGCACTGGGTTTCTTAAGAGATTATTTTGATCAGACCTTTAAAAAACCAAGCGATGTTCAAAATATTACCGGGCTACCGATGATCTTTTCCATGCCAAAATGGGAAGAACCAAAAGCATAGAGGTTCTTTGGCCGACTAATTGATTTTTTTTAAGAGGCGCGTGCTAAACATTATGTATGCGCAAAGGGTGAAAGGAGGCTATTCCTAGCTATGGCAAAAGGCATTAAAGATTTTTTTGTGATTCAGGGCAGCTATTTTAAACCTTCACTTTTTTTAAATAGATTTATTAACTCAGCATTCGCATTAATTGTTATTATCTGTACTTCCCCATTTCTTCTGTTAATAAGTCTTGTCCTGAAATTAGTAGATGGTGGGCCTGTTTTTTACCGGGGGGGTCGTCTTGGGATTAACAAAGAAGAATTTATCATGTATAAGTTCCGTACACTGGTTATAGGCGCAGAACAGATGATTGGCGCTGAGCTTCTTTCAACACAGGACAATATGCTGCGGCCTTGTGGAAAATTTCTCAGAGCCACCCGACTGGATGAATTGCCCCAGTGTTTTAATGTCTTAATTAATGACATGAACCTTGTGGGTCCAAGGCCTGTTCGTCCGGCAATTTATGAAAAATTCTGCAAGGATATTCCGCGATATGATGTCCGGTTTTCTGTTAAACCCGGGCTCGTAGGATATTCTCAGCTTTTTACGCCGCACAGCTCTCCAAAAAAAATACGGTCAATGATTGATAATAAGTTTATTACCATGAGGCAGAACCATATCCTGGATATTTCTCTTGTCCTTTTAACCACAATGGTGGTTATTAAAAAAATTATTACTGAATCCTGCTCTCTTGGGAAACAACTGTGCCTGAAAGTTTTTTTCAGGCACCATGAAAAACGGACTTTAAACCGGGTAAGTTTATATGATGCGGTTGTCTATATCGGACAGGGCATTTCTGACACATGTTCGGTTAATTCAAAAACTCTTTTCAGGCAAACTCTGTCTTCCCCGGCAAAGCTTGTTGATATTAATGAGGAAGCGCTATTGCTCCATTCAAAGGAGACGATTCAGGATAAAAAGATTGTCTTTAAAATGGAAAGATCCGTTAAGGGCAGAATAAAGACCCGTCTTAAGTATAAAACTGCGTTGTGTGAAGGTGCTATTTTCTATAAATCTGAAATAGATGATAAACCCTATAAATATTTATATGTCATTAACTATACACCGGTTTCAGAGTTCAATTCATACCGGGTTCACCAGTATTTTTTATCGCAAAGCATGGTCCGCTAAACAGAGGTTGTTTTTGCTCATTTATTCAGAATCCGGGTTTTTGCATATGCAAAACAGTAACAAAGAATGATCATGAATGAATTCTACAAAGCAACAAAGAAAAATACGCTGCAATTTGTTTTTTTCTTTCTGGTAATTATTGTTTCAGCTTTTCTTCTTACAACACCCTACTACATGCTGTCCATGCTTCCAGGACTTGCGCTTATTTTTATGTTTGTTATCATGCGCTTTCCGTACTTTGGGTTTTACGCAATTATATTTTTGATCCCCTTCGGCGCTTATCGCGGGCTCGGCGGTCAGTTTGGCTTTGTCCGCTTACATTGGATTATTGCCGCTTGTCTTATCCTTTTAATCTTTTTCAAACAACTCTTTAAAAAAGGTATTCCCGGTGATGTACGTTCAAACCTCTGGCCCTTACTATGTGTTTTTTTTGTGGTAAATCTCATATCCGCACTTCTTTCTTCCTATATGGAAACATCATTTAAGGATGTTGCTCTGCTTGTTGTTTCATGCTGTTTTATTTCTTTAAACCTCATTTTTATTTCTCAAAACGGTTTTCGTAAAACTTTGCCGAGTGTTCTTATCTGGAGCGTTACTATCGGCTCGTTTCTTGCGGTTATCGGTAATGAATTTGAGTTATCGTTTTTCACCTCGGCTGTGGGGAGCGCGCGCGGTGTAGGGGGCTCAACCGATCCTAACAACATGTCGCTCATGATAATTTTTATTTTGCCGCTGCTGGTGTACCGATTCCTTTATGAGCAGCGGATAAGGTCCCGTGTGCTGGCCGCTGTTCTTATTTTCATTAATCTGTTTGCTCTGGTTATCACTTATTCACGGGGAGGTGCCCTGATTCTTGTTTTAACTGTCTTTTTAATATTTATTGAACATGTCCGGAAAATAAAGCCGAAGCATCTTGGGATTATAATCGCGTTCCTGTCCTTTGTCCTTGTTGTCACACTGCTGGCTGTGCCTGGTGATTACTGGCAGCGTCAGAAAAGTCTCACGGAGTGGCAGGATGCACCGCTTAAAAGACGGACTTCATATCTTTATGCCGGGTTTGACATATTTAAGCGTGACCCTCTTTTAGGCGCGGGACCTGGGGCTTTTCGTTACATTTACGCGCAAACTGACTATGCCAGAAAATTCGAACGGAAAGGCAAACCGCTTTTGCGTTACGCCCATAATACCTATCTTGAGATTCTGGCGGGGACAGGTCTTGTGGGACTTTTTCTTTTTTTGGCTGTTCTATTTGTCGCGTGTAAGAACTTTAACAAAGCAAAAAAGAATTTTTTTAACAGAAACGACCAACAGATGGCAGCGCTTGTGGGAACCTACCGTGTCTCATATCTTTCACTGCTCCTGTATCTCTTTATTTTTAGTGATATTTATCATAAATACCTGCTTCTTTCGCTGCCGCTTTCACAGGTTGCTCTCAACCTTTCATGTTGGGAAGAAAAATGATTCCTTTTTTCAGTTGGATAACGGTTTTCATATTTCTGCTTTCCCTTGCTGGAATATTTTCTGTTTTTGTTTTGTATCCGCTTGCTGTTTGGCTACTATCGATCATCAGGAGAACAAATGAGGTCGATGAAAAGGACTTGAGGCTGTCGGTCAGCATTCTTGTTGTGGTACGAAATGCAGAGGCCTTTATTGAAAGAAAAATAGTAAATACGCTTTCGCTTCATTATCCTGAAGGCCTTCTTGAGGCCCTCTTCTTTTCAGACGCTTCCGAGGATAAAACCGATCAGCTTATTCAGTCGTATACTGGCAAACGGGTTCGCCTGTTTTCTTCAGATGAGCATCAGGGTAAAACCGCTTCAATAAATGAAGCTGCTGCAAACTGTTCAGGAGAAATCATGGTTTTTACCGATGCGGATGCCCTGCTTGAACAGGATGCCATTGAAAAACTTGTTGTTCATTTTAATGACCCAATTGTGGGCGGTGTATGCGGTCAGCGTATTATTTCAAAAGACAGTACTAAGCTTAAAGATGCCCAGTCACGTTATATCCGTTTTGACAGTGCTATTAAAATGTTTGAAAACAAGTCAGGCAGCATTACCTCAAATGACGGTAAACTCTACGCAATACGAAGGTCACTGTTTCAGCCCCTCCCTGAAGCCGTAACGGATGATTTTTATATGTCCATGTGCGTGATCAGTCAGAAATACAGGTTTATATTTGAGCCAAAAGCCAAAGCACTGATTCGCACCCCTTCTCGAACCTCTGGTCATGAAGTCCTGCGACGCAGGCGTATTGTTTCCCGAAGTCTCAGGGGGATCTATTACAAGCGGGAACTCTTAAACCCGGCTGATTATGGATTTTACGCGATCGGACTTTTTATAAATAAAGTTTTAAGAAGGTTATTGCCGTTTTTTTTAGCGCTGCTTTTTTCTAGCAGCCTTCTTTTAGCAAAAACATCTTCCCTGGCGCTGATTCTCTTTATTCTCCAGTTGGTATTTTATCTGCTTGCAGGTTTATTTCCTGTTTTGAATAATTTTATGGGTTGCCCAAAAAAAATCAAAAAACTCTCTTCACTGGCATACTATTTCTGCCTGGGAAATTACGGGACCTTGCGGGGTGTTGTTGATTTTTTTCTTGGAAAAAAAATAATTAAGTGGGAACCGATAAAAATAGATAATTTGCTGAGTAGAAACAGCAGTGCTTCCAAACAGTCTGTCTCATCCATATCCGGACAACTGCCATTAAAGGTTGGGTACATCATGTCACGGTTTCCTAAAATAACAGAGACTTTTATTCTCTATGAAATTATCGAATTGAATAAACTGGGCATCTGTCCGGAAATCTATCCTCTCTTACGAGAGGATGAGACTGTTGTGCACCCGGAGGTAAACTCTGTTCTTCCACAGGTTCATTATTTCCCGCTTTTTTCAGTGGACATTATTCGGGCAAACCTGGAATTTATCCTGAAACAACCGTCTGTTTATTTCAGGATGGTTTATCGGGTGCTTTGCGGGACCTTTGGAAGTCCGAGGTTCTTTATCAGAGCGCTTGCTATTCTACCCAAATCAACCTTTCTCGCACAAGAAATGAAAAAACGCGGCATTACCCATATCCATGCCCATTTTGCTACCCATCCGGCTCTTTCCGCGTTTATCATCAATAATTTAATTGAAATATCTTTTTCTTTTACAGGTCATGGGTCAGATATTCATAAAGACCAGAGGATGCTTGACAGGAAGATCGAGTCCGCTTCCTTTGTGGTCATGATTTCCGAATATAATAAGAAGTTTGTGGCTGAGAGGATTGGGGACCAGGCTTGTGACAAGATGAAGATTCTTCACTGTGGAGTGGATACCGATGGTTTTATTCCCCCTGATAAAAAAGCTTCCAATGATCCCTTTTTCATCCTTTGTGTTGCCTCATTACGTGAAGTAAAAGGTCACCAGTATTTACTTGAAGCGTGCAGATATCTTAAGGACAGGAAGATATCATTTGTCTGTCATCTTGTGGGTGACGGTCCGCTCCGGCATGAAATCAAGAGGTCTGTTGATGATTTAAACCTGACGGATATGATTATTATGCACGGATCTTTACCACGGCCGGAGGTGATAAGATTGATGCAGCAGGCTGATGTGTTGGTGCTTCCCAGTATTCAGACTTCTAAAGGCGTGCGCGAGGGAATCCCTGTTGTGCTCATGGAAGCCATGGCCAGTGAACTTCCGGTAATTGCCAGCCGACTTTCAGGTATTCCTGAACTTATAGAGACCGATAAAACAGGTATTCTGGTTGAACCGGGAGACAGCATGGCCATTGCAGACAGCCTTCAGAAGCTTAAACACGATCCTGAAAATGGATTTCGCATGGGCAGGGAAGGGAGGCTTAAGGTTAAAGCGGAATTTAATATTCACAGAAACACTGAGGAGTTGGCCCGGCTTTTCAGGAACAAACATATTTTGGGTGATATTGCATAGTGAAAAATCTTAACTGCGAGTAATCGAATGACGAATCCGCGATTGACGAACAACGAAGTGAAAACATTCGTAATTCGGAGTTCGATTGCTCAAGACAAGGTGTTGATAGTTGTAATCTGCTGATGGCTACTGACCTTGTGAGTTTGATTTTCGCTCGAATCCGTTCGGCTGAGCTCACGGCCGAAGCCTTGACTCTTGGAATCCTCGGACCCTTTTTTTCTATGCACCATGCTCTACCTGTCTTGTTGTAGCGTAGCGGAAATCCTGATTAACGGGGCCAAAGTTTCAACGAAGGCAGATGCTACTACCTCGGACCCTTATGTTTATGGTTTTGTCTGTAATATCGGCTTCACCGGTTTACCATCCTCCCATGACCCCATATCAAAGCTAAGTGTATTCTGACCGTCAATGGCCGCGTCAAGTGCGGCGTAAAAGTATCTGAAATCAAGAGCATCCTCTTCAATTCCACTACCGTCAGGTTCATAGGGCTGAACTGCGGCTCCATGGTCTGCTATCAGGGGCGGGTAACCGTGTTTATCGGTCTGTGCAGTATATATAACCTTAGATGCTGCATTAATAAGTAAATCATAGGCATCTTCCTGCTGATCATACGGTGCCATGGACCTATCATTATCGCCCCACAAAATAATTACCGGACGGGTTGTTGCCGACGCCTTGCTTGTATAATCAAGAAAGGTGAATTCATACATATCAAGCACAAAAGCCGGTATGCCTGTGGAGGGGTCCAGATTGGCGTTGGCCAGCACCACCCTGGATGCTGCAGGTCCGCCTTCTGCAGACCAGCAAAGCGCAAGCAAACCTCCCAGAGAATGTCCGTATAAAACCATGTTGTTTCTATCTGCATGACCGCCCAGACCTTCAAGAGCCTTTTCAACTGAAGCTATGGCCCGGTCAAGCATCACGGTCTGATCAAGATCATCATATGGATTAGAAGGACCGGAGAACTGGTACTCCGGATAAATCACAATATAACCCTGTCTTACCAGATGCGTAATGTGTCCCATGTAGATATGGTAATCTACAGCCGTATGTCCGTGTAAAAAAATAACAACCGGCCCCTTTGATGAGTCTACCAAAACTCTAGGAAGGAAATACCAGGCACGAGTTCCATCATCTTTGGCACCAACACTATACAACTCATATTCCGTGCTTGAATTTAAATATTTTTCGGAAGAGCCGTATCCGGTCTCAGCTTGTCCGGGAGGCGAGGGTCCATAACCACAAGCTGCGATTAATAAAATCATAAGGGTAACAGTAAAAAAAGAAAAATAAGCGGGATAAGTTTTAACCTTCATTTTAAATCTCCTTACCTGATTAAAAAGTTAAAAATTTTCCTTAACACACTGGAGCTTTGCAGATTTGAGATTGTGCAGAAACCTGCTTTCTGACATATAAACCATAGAAAATCCTCTCTGGCAAGTCAATATTATTAATGATTCATTTTCCTTGACAAGGGCACACTTACGGTCAAGACTTAAACAAAAAAACATGCGTACAAAAGCTTGATTAAACAGTGGCCCACTGTTTAGAACAGGGAGTCACTACGATCAATTTTATTGAAAAGCAGCCAAAAAGGTTTTAATCATGGCCAGGAATACTGATACGGTTTTTTCTAATATTATCCGATATTCGGCCAGTCATTATTACAGGCAATTTCTTGGTATTTTCATTGCCATCATTCGCCCCAAGCTCCTGTCTCCCGAACTTTATGGTTTGTGGAACCTTCTTAGACTGATTCAAAACTACGCGTCCTATACCCACCTTGGCGCACGGACATCAATGCGCTATCGCATTCCCTTTCATGAATCACGGAATGAACATGGACAGATACGGAAAATAATTGGCGCAACCTTCAAAGGGTCTTTGTGGATGGCTATTCTTCTCGCGGCGCTGATCGCGGGTATGTCATTCAAACCCGGACTAAGTCTTGAAGTAAGGACAGGACTGCTCTCATTTTCTATGGTTGTTCTTCTTTTATGGTATTACGAATATGTTATCGCGCTCTTGAAAGCGTATCAAAACTTTAAGCTTATCAGCGCCTCAAACTATATTTATTATACAGCTATATTTATTTGCAGTATGGTCTTTATTTATCTCTGGGGCGTCTATGGCGCTTATCTCAGTGTTATCGTACCGCTCGTTATTGTGATTGTTTATCTGAAATTGAAGTATACACGACCCATAACCGATAGTTTTCAAAAGGGGATTTTATTTGAGTTGATTAAAAAGGGTTTTCCAATTGTGCTTTTTAACGTAACAGCTCTTTTAATCAATACCTGTGACAGGTTTATCATCGCCGGTTTCCTTGGAAATGAACAGCTGGGATATTATGGCATCGCAGTCATGTGTATGGGAGTTATGATGAATATGCCTGGGGCTTCACGGGAAGTTGTTGAACCAAAGATGATGCAAAGCTTTGGCAGGGATTCCACTGAAGATGGCATCAGCCAGTACTTTCTCAAACCCCTCGTTAATTCATCATATCTTATGCCCCTTTTAATCGGTGCGGCCTTCTTTCTGCTTCCGCTTGTTGTTCCAATCATACTCCCAAAATATGTCGCAGGAGTTGTTCCCTCCCAGGTCCTTATTATCGGTTCGTACGCACTTGCCTTATCCTATACTGTGCGCGGCATTATCATCGCGAAGGACTGGCAAATCCAGGCATCAGGAGTGATGATTGTTGCTCTCGCCACCAATATTTTACTGAATATCGTTTTCATAAAAGCTGGTTTTGGCATTATCGGAGTTGCCGTCGCAAGCTCAATCTCATTTTTTATTCTTTTAATTTTGTTACTTATATTTATCTCGATAAAAGATAAATTTATTTTAGAGAAACTAAAATCGAACGCCCTATGCTTGTGTTATCCCCTTATAGTGATGTTATTTTCTATTTTTCTGCTTGAATACTGTGGTAAATATATCGATGTTCATATCGTCATTGCTACCCTGGTAAAACTGTTGCTCTTCTTTCTCATCTGTTTTATACTCATTATTGTCACCCGTAAGAAACACACCTTAAACGGACTGTTTATTAAAAAAAACAATGACAAAACATCAAGACAAACAGCTTCTTAGTATTAATATGCATTCCATTATAAGGATATTAGCGCCCCGCATACCTGAAGATGTTGGCAAATATATTAAAAGTCAGCTCAACTGCTCCTTACATCAATCAGAAACAAAAACAGAAGAGGCAGATATTCTAATGAATGAGATTCAATGTCCTTTGGATCTTTCCGTAAAAGATAAGCACATGAGGGCACTTTTTGGTTTCTGGATTACCGAGTACAAGGGAGAAATATCTGTTGCCTTAGATTACCATGGCACTCCTGACATTATCATTCAATTTTCAAAACCACTTAAAATATATTATCAATGCAGGCTAAATCTCAAAAGAAGACTTTACGGCATACTTCTTTTTTGTATCCGGCATGTGCTGGCGATGAAGAACTGCCTCTTATCTCATGGAGCTGTAATAAAAAATGAAGGCAGCTCTTTTCTTATTGCAGGACACAGGGGAACAGGGAAGACCCTGCTTTTCTTAACTCTTCTGAGACAGGGATTTGATTGTCTAAGTGACGATAAGTTTATTCTTCAAAACGGAGATGCATATTCTGTGCAGAATTTTGTGAATTTTAAGGACTTCCATATAAATGCTCTTTCATCAGTTAGCGCTCCTTTTCCAAAACAGCTAAAAAGAAAGATGTTTTCTTCTATGCGTGACAAAGCCAGATCAATAATTACAAACCATGTGCCAAGAACATTTATCACTTCGGCAAACAAATTATTTAACCCCACATACACGCTCCCATATAATGCATTTTCACCGGAAACAAAACTTATTAATTCTACACGACTAACAAAAGCCATATTTTTAGTTAATGGCGCAGGCTTTAGAATAGATAAAATTACAAAGGCTGATTTTATAAAAAAATGGGGCCTGAATTATATAATGATGAACAATGACATCACCAGTCTTAAAGAAATGATTGCTCTTTATTTACCCGAGACTGATTATGACCCATTTAAAATAATGGGCCATAATCTTAATGCAAAACTTTTTTTAAAAGTAACCCTTCCCAACGATTGTAAACCTGAAAAAATATGCGAGGAAATTCTAAATTGCCTGGATCAAGCATAATTCTGCCAACCTATAACCGGCCTCAGGAAATCAACGACTGCATTGATTCTCTGCTGAAACAAACTGTTAAACCGGATGAAATAATTGTTATAGACGATGGAAACTTGCCGGAACCACCACTGCAAAACGAATGTAAGGCTGCGGGCATTGTTTATCGTTACCACCAAAAGGACACACCGGGTTTAACTGCATCGAGAAATGCCGGGATTCGCATGGCATCTAATGACATTATTATGTTTTTTGATGATGACGTTGTCCTGGACAGCCGATACATCGAAGAAATACTTAAGATTTATGAAAACGACCCACAGCAGGAAATTGGAGGGGTTGGCGGACAGGTCATGAACTGGAAATCATTCTCCTTTTTTCATAAAATCCGTCATTGGTTTGATATAATGATTTTAAATTCCGGAATCCGGGAAGGAAAGGTGCTAACGTCCGGTTTCTGTGTAAATTTTGGTGAAACAGGCAAACCTCTTAAAGAAAACAGAGAAGTTGATTTTCTTGCGGGTTGCGCATTCTCTTTCAGGAAACAGGTTTTTAAAGAGTTTTCTTTTTCTGAAAAATACAGGGGCTACGGTCTGGGAGAAGATAAGGATTTTTCATACCGGATTTCTAAAAAACATAAACTTGTTATTGCGCCTGCAGCACAACTAAATCATTATGAAGCGTCGCAGATGCGCTATGACAAAAACAAAATGGGGCATGAATATATTATTAGCAGACATGTGTTTTTTATGGATCACAAAAACAATGGCTGGACAAGCCGCTTACTATTTTCCTATGCGATTGCCGGATATATTATGGTCAGGGCCGGTATTATGCTTTTCTCATTCAAAAAACAAGAGTTCGGACGCATGTCCGGCATCCTGAGCGCTGTCAAAGATATTATAACCGGCTCTGCTCCCCACTAGCTCCAAACCAAGCAAGGGAAAAAGCTTAATTGCGAGTAATCGAATGACGAGCAACGAAGTAAAAACATTCGTAATTCAGCGTTCGATTGTTCGTCATTCGATTATTTGCAGTTTTGCTATTCATTACTCGTTACTTACTACTTTAAGTATTTTAAGTGCTTTCACCTTTTCAATGGAGTAACATTGTTTTCTAAAGTTATCCATCCCCATCCGGCATTTTTACCATGTTTGTATAATCGTGATGAGCAAGGGTCGTATTTACTGCTCCAGTCAGTACCGTATACCTTATCTATGAAAGGCAGTAACCACTGGTCATCATCTTCTGCACTCCATCCGCCGTATCTATTTTCAAGACTGACCTGAAGGGCGTAAGCCGCACGCAAAAGAGCTTTGTCACCTGTTTTCCATATAGGCAGGTGCATCCGTTCAAGAATGATGGCCGCGACAATTACCCCTTGAAGATATTCCCAGGAATAGTCTGTGTGCTTGGGATATTCCCTAAATGAACTTCCGCGCCGCATATCATCCGGAATAATCCCATCGATATTAATACTGTTTCTAACCGAATTTTTCGGGTTGATTGCTCTCAGGTTATTTTTGTCTACATGCCAGGAAAGGTCTTTGCCGTATTTTGTCTCACCGGGTTTGGGTCCGATGATTGTTTGCGTCCATAAATCTTTAATCTCCTTAAGACGGGTGTGATCCTGGAGATAGGCATAAATTGCTGACAGAGACCCAAAAGCATGTGCGCCCCAGTTATTTGGTCTCTTCTTAAAAGTCTGCATCAAAGTTCGTTTGTCCTCAGCAATCCAGACTTCAGCCACATTTCGGCACCATGCCTCAAAAGCAGAAGTCCTGTATTCAACAAGGTCCGCTGCTATTACATAGGCCGCTGTTTCACGCCCCCACGCAAGGGTCCTGCCGGAAGGCTTTCCCTTTGATACAAGTCCTTCTATCGCGGCAACTACCTTGTCCTTATAGATCTTTTCTCCAGATCTTGCATATACAATGGCCGCTGCAAGAATTTGAACATTATTATTACTGTCCTGGTCCGATACAGTTGCTAAAAATGGATCTGCCTGTTTTGCCGCCTTTTTCATCCGCTCCCACGCGCACCCTTCCATTGGAATCGTGGAAATCTCTTTTGAGCTTGTCCAGATACCGAGCTGTTTGGCAAATGCGGTTGAAAGGGAAGAGAAAGCCAGTAGTATCCCTATAATAAAAACAGGTGTTTTTATGAAAATTATTCTTCTTTTTTGAACACACATCATTATCCTTTCAAAAAAGGGTTCAAGGATTCCAGGAGTCAAGGCTTCGGCCGTGAGCTCAGCCGAACGGATTCGAGTGAAAGTCAAATTCATAAGGTCAAGTGGTTATCAGCATATTATAACTATCCAGACCTTCTCTTGAACAATCGAACTCCAAATTACGAATGTTTTTGGCCTTTCCGCCTTGCCATCAAAATGTTCGCTCAATCTCGCGACGAAGCCATTCTCGGACAGTCTCCTAGTCATTCGCAGATTCGTCCTTCGATTACTCGCAGTTAAGTTCTCTTCTTTGTCACTTGTTACTTCCCGTTTGACTCATCCATGGTCTGCTGGACCTGGTGCATAAATGCCTCGATGCGCGTTTGTGAACTGGACTGTTTGGTGCCGTCATAGATCATTTTTAGAATAGGGGTCTGGGGATAGTCTTTCGAAAAGCGCGAGAATAACGTGTTGACAATAGTTCCCGGCATGCAGTTAAACGGGGCCAGATTTGCAATGCCGTGAAAGCCGTGGAGGGCGTATTCCACAGCGCGTCCCATGCTCAGGTTGGCTTCGCCGCGGATGTCCTCAGTGCAGTAAGAAGAGCACAGGTCCATAATGTGTGCGGTGGGCGCCTCTTTAAAGAAATGATTGATACTATTTTTAAAAGGACGGCTGATCTTGCTGACATAATGTTCCTGGATCCGGTTTTTGAGCACTTCTGATAAATATGCGCGGTAATTACCTCCCCGGCGAAAATCTTTGCGACGTTCCCAGTCTGTGTAGCTTACCCATTCCTGCAGGGTCGGCATCACCAGCTCACCGCCCAGTTCCTCAATTCTGCGGATAAAGAAATCATTACTGAACTGGTTGGACCGAACAAAGATCTCGCCCACAATACCGATCAGGGGCTTGCTGCCGGGATTATTCAGGGCAATGGAGGAGAAGTGCTCTGCGATAAATTCGGTGCAGCCGTTAAGCGCACCTTTCTTCTCGACAGAACAAACGATCTCATCGAGGCATTTTTGGTATACGGCATTGCTTTCGCCTTTTTGGGCCTCGTAAGGGCGGGTCTGAAGCAGCAGTTTTTTTAAGTAGTCAACCAGGATTATTGACTGCCAGCCGATCAGCCTAAAACCGTTACCCAAGCGGTTCAGGTCATTACTGTAGTTTTCTGTCTGATCAAGCAGGATCATGGGGACGTTTTTAAAACCCAGGTCGTCCAGAACCAGGCGGTGGAAACGGTTATACTGGCCGAAGCGGCAGGGGCCCATGGCCGAAGGCATAAAAAAGCTTGAGCCATCAGGGTCAAAATCGTTGTCCTGTGTTTTTTTGACGATATCTCCGGTGGTGATGATGCAGGGGTAGCACTCCTTGCCGGTTGTGTAACGGCGTCCGATCTCTATGGTTTTCTCATCGGCCATGGGAAGTGCCTCTGCATCAATTCCGCTGCAGCGCATGGCTGCGGCCAGGGCTACGCCATGGTCGTCCATGTGGGGGAGGTATACTTTCATGGGGGTATTGATGCTGCGTCTCTGTTTTGTTTTTTTTAATGCAGTCGTATCCGGTATATGCGGCCTGGCGGTTTCAAGACTGTCAAGAAAAGCTTCAAGGCGGGTGATGACGCCGGCATCGGCGCTGTGCTCATCCAGCTCAATGGTCAGGAAAGGTTTGTTTTTCATGCCGCGGTTAAAATATTTTGTGATGAAGGAGTCCGGTCCGCAGGAGAAGTTAGTAACATATACCGCGTTCAGTTTGGGGTTTTCGGCAATGGTGTGTGAGGCGGATATGATGCGTTGGCCGTAGCGCCAGTACATATTTTTCAGATCAGGGCCGAAGTCTTTTTGAATCGGTAAAAAATCAAGTGGTATGGCCAGCGCATTCAGATCCCGCAGTTTTTCAGGGATCCCGAAGTTCAGCCCCGGGTCGCAACCGTTATAGGGACGACTCACGATGACCAGTGACTGTCTGTCTCGGGGGAGATTGTTCAGTATTTCCTGTCCGCGCTGCTGCAGCCGGTCCTGGAAGGTTTGAAGGGCGATGTAGGCTGAATTAATGGCCCGGTTGACTTTGGCACCCCGGCAGCCCAGCATATGAGCCAGCTTTTTAAGCTGGGGTTTAACACTTTTTATACCGCGTTCAAAATGCAGCACGGGTTTTAGAACTTTAGTTGAGTAAGAATTAAAGTCGATTGCCGAACTGACCAGGTAAGGAAAGCTTTGTACAAAAGGGCAGTTGTAGGAAACGACAGAATCTTCGCTCAGGTGCTCCATGTTGACCACGCAGGGCAGCAGCAGGTAATCCACTTTGCGTTTCAACAGTTCCTGTACATGGCCGTGAGCGACCTTGATCGGAAAACAGATCTCCTCGACAACTGCTTCGCATCCGGTGTTGATGATGCTGCGGTTGGTGGGTGAAGAGGTGACTGTCTTTAAACCCAACTCTGTGAAAAAGGCATTCCAGAAGGGGAACATTTCAAAAAAAAGTGTTGCGCGCGGTATGCCCACCGTTGGTGCATTGTCGGGCAGCGGGCGGTCTGGCTGATAGGTGTCCATTAAAAATGTTTCACGCTCAGCAAAAAGCCGGGGCAGGTCCCTGCCGAGAGACGTGCGTTTTTCCTCGTCAAATTTTCCGCAGCGGCTGCCGTAATGAAGCGGGCGTTCACCCTCTATTGAGACCTTTCGAACCTCACAGTTGTTGGGGCAGTCCGTGCACTCAAATGATTTAACCGTGTAGCATCTTTTGCCCAGATCAAAGCCCCTAAAGTGAGAGGGACCGTCCGGCATATTTTCTCTGGCGATGAGAGCCGAGCCAAGTGCACCCAGCACGTCGTGGTGTTCCGGCACAATTATTTTTTTGCCGCAGATCTTTTCAAAAGCCGCCTTAACCCCGCGGTTATATGCCGTACCGCCCTGGAAAAGGATTACCTTCCCGATCTTTCGGTCCTCCACTACGCGGTTTAGATAATTAAGCACGATCGAATAGCTCAGACCGGCGACCAGGTCATCCTTCTGTACACCGCGCTGCTGCTGGTGGTTTAGACTCGACTCCATGAAGACGGTACAGCGTTCACCAAGACATGCCGGCGCTTTTGCTGAAAGGGCAAGATCACCGAACTGATGTTTGATATGAATGCCCAGTTTTTCGGCTTGTTCTTCCAGAAAAGACCCGGTGCCGGCAGCACAGACTTTGTTCATGGTGAAATCTGTTACAGCGCCGTTTTCCAGACGGATGTACTTGGAATCCTGGCCTCCGATCTCAAAAATCGTATCAACATCGGGATGGACGTTTACCGCACCGCGGGCATGGGCGGTGATCTCGTTTTTAACAAAATCAGCGCCGATAAAATCGGCAATCAGGTATCGGCCAGAACCGGTTGTGGTAACACCTTTGATCGTCACGCGGTCACCGAGTTCGCTGCCAAGCTTCAGAAGGCCTGTTCGTACGGCTTCGATTGGTTTTCCGGCGGTCATGAGGTATTGCCTGGAGATGACCCGCCGGTTTTGGTCGATGACGACCAGGTTGGTGCTGATGGACCCAATGTCTATTCCCAGGTATGCGTCAACCGGAAGATCACCTTCTATCGGAAGAGATTCAACTTTAATTTTATAATTGTCATTTTTTAGCGGGCTGTGGCGCTGTGATACAATGTCTCGTTTGTTCAGGTAGGCTTTAAGGGATGCGGTTCCGGTCAGCGGGGTTGAGGCCTTCTTTTCCAGCATGGAAAGTACAGCTCCGATGGCTCCCGTGGAAAAAAAATGTTCAGGAATTACCAGCTCGCCCGGTTCCATTTGCAGAACGGTTTCAAATGCGCGGATCATGCCGGGGTTGGCTGCAACGCCGCCCTGGAAAGCAATGGGTCTTTCAAGGTTAATCCCTTTTGCTTCGTTGCTTTTAAAATTTCGGGCCATGGCCATGCACAGGCCCATGATGATATCGTGGTTCGGTGTTGCGATCTGCTGCAGGTGGATCATGTCGGATTTTGCAAAAACGCTGCATCTTCCGGCGATGCGGGGCGGGTGGTTTGATTTAAGTGCCAGTTCTCCGAACTCATTTTCAATATTCACATTGAGACGGGCCGCCTGCTGGTCCAGAAATGACCCGGTGCCGGCAGCACAAACCGTGTTCATGGCAAAGTCCCTGATTTTTGTTTTTCCTGTTTTTTTGTCCAGTTCGAGATGGATCAGCTTGGCATCTTCTCCGCCGATCTCAATGATGGTACGGACCTCCGGGTTAAGAAATGCCGTGGCTGTGCTCTGGGCGATGATCTCGTTTACAAAAAAACACTTCAGTATCTCAGCCGCAAGGGTACCGCCGGTGCCGGTTACCGCAATTCCGGAAATGTTTTCGGGCTGTGTTGTGGAGAGAATCTCATCAAGGATTTTCAGAAGGGTTTCTATGGGCTGGCCGTGTGTGCGCTTATAAATTTCACACTCGATTATTTTGTCTGATGTTATCAGAACGGCATTTATGCTGATGGAGCCTATATCCAGACCAATGTAGACCATATTTCCCCTGGGAAGTTATTTGTTATTAAAAGATGGTTATTTAATTTAATCTCCGTTTGATTTTTTGGACAGAGAAGCTAGAATATAAAGCAGAGCTTAATTTTACAATCTTTTTTTTAGCCGGGTCAAGTGTAAGATCTTTTATTCTGGTTTCGATTTAGTCACAACTTGTGGATAAATGCCAGTTTTGTGCATATCTGCATAGAGATGTGAGCTTTTATATACCATAGAATAGCGTTTTATCAATAATTGCGCCTTACCAGACGCACAA
>CAYLYF010000082.1:0-19095 GCA_964387595.1 uncultured Thermodesulfobacteriota bacterium
TTGAGGGAGATCATAATGCAGAACGAACCGGATATTGGGTTTGTTTATTCCCATCTTGATCCGGAAGAGTCAAAGACCTGGGGGCTGATCTGGATGCAGCAGTTTGTCCGGGGCAACTTTGCGCTGACCTATTGTCAGGTCCGGATTACAGCCTCCATTATTCTCAATTATTGGCTGGGCAAGTGGAACCTGAACCTGAGCGGCTACTATCACGGCAGCCGTCGAATGCTGTTAAGCAATAGCGAATGAAAGTCCTTTTCAGACGATGTGACTCTGAACTGCAAGATAGAGTATGAGATTTTGCCGGGGCTCAAGCTTTTTGCACAGGCTAACAACCTGCTTTCTAAGGACTATTACTCTCCCGGTGACACCGGCGGAAATATTCGCGGTATTCCCAACCGCGGCCAGCATTTTCTGGTGGGAGTAAATAAGCAGTTTTAATTTTTGAGCAGAAGATTAAGAAAAAAGGCTGATCACATCATCTTTGGTAAGGCTTTTTAAGAAAGCGCTGTCTTCGGATACGATCTCGGTAACCAGTTTCTTTTTTCTTTCCTGCAGTTTGAGTATTTTTTCTTCTACCGTATCTTTGACGATCATTTTGTATGCGATCACCTTGTGGTCCTGGCCGATCCTGTGGGCACGATCAATAGCCTGGTTTTCAACCGCGGGATTCCACCATGGATCAAAAATAAAAACATAATCAGCAGCCGTAAGATTGATCCCAACCCCCCCCGCTTTTAAGCTCAGCAGAAAAACACTTATTTCTTTTTGTTTTTGAAACTTTTTTATCTCTTCTTCACGGTTCTTGGTTGAGCCGTCAAGATAAGAATATTTTATTCCCATGCTGCTTATATGTTTTTCTATTATTTTTAAGGATTTCACAAACTGTGAAAATATCAGCACCTTATGTTTTTCCTCCATGATGTCTTCCAGCATATCCTTCATGGATTCAAACTTGCAGGAACTGACTTCTTTCATCTTGTCATCTGCGAGTACAGGGAACAGGGCGATCTGGCGAAGTTTTAAAAGCGCGCTGAATATTTCTATTGCGCTCTGACCCACTCCTTTTTCATTAAGGGTAGAGGATATTTTTTTCCGGTATTGCTCCCGGTGCTGGTTGTAAACCTCAAGCTGTTCCGGTTCCATTTCGGAATAGATGGTGATGATCTCTTTTTCAGGCAGTTCTTTTTCCACTTCCTCTTTTGTCCGTCTCAGTATAAACGGAAAAATGATCTTTTTCAGTCTTTCTGCGGCCTGCTTATCCCCCTGCATTTCAATTGGCCGGGCAAATCTTGCTTTATAACTTTTTTGAGAGCTCAGGAGTCCCGGATTTAAAAAGTCCATCTGTGACCAGAGATCGAGGGTACTGTTTTCTACGGGTGTTCCTGTAAGTGAAAGCTTGTGTTTTGACTTCAGTGTGCGCACGGCCTTAAATGACTGGGAGGTAGAATTTTTAATGTACTGAGATTCATCAAGAATAATATAATCCAGTTCCATCCCGCGGAAAAGTTCTATGTCGTTTCGCATGGTATGGTAGCTCATTATAACAAGATCTGATTTGTTCAGATGATCCGGGTCTTTTATTCTTTCGACACCGGAGTGTCTGATGTGTTTCAGGTTCGGGGTAAACCTTTCGATTTCGCTTTCCCAGTTGGGTATGGTTGAGACCGGAACAATAAGAAGAGAGGTCCCCAGCTTATTTTCTTCTTTAAGTTTCTGCAGCAGGGCAAGTGCCTGGACAGTCTTTCCAAGGCCCATGTCGTCGGCAAGACAGCCGTTAAACCCGTACTCCCCTAAAAAATACAGCCAGTTATAGCCGGAAACCTGGTAGTCTCTGAGTTTGCCCACAAAGTTTTCAGGAAGGAGCTGTTTTTTTATTTCCTTAAAGTCCCTGAATTTTTCAGCAATCTTAACGGTGGAGGTAAGGTCTTTTGTTTTGTTTGCAACATCATTGTAGATCTCATCGATCAGGCTGAAATCAAGTTTTGAGACCTTAAGGCTTCCGTCATTTTCCATGCCTTCGGTCTGAAGTTTCTTGATTTTTTCTATGTCCTTTTTTGTGAGGAGGACAAAAGATCCGCCGACCTTAAGCAGGCCCTTATCAATATACTGGGAATCTATATTAACAGATTCTTCATTTCCATTTTCATCATCGTACTTTAACTTGACATCAAACCAGTCTGTGTTCGAAGCGATATGGAAAGACATTTTACCTTTCCCGGAAGTTATTTTTTTCTTGCTTCCCTTCAGTCTTATATCAATACCCTTATCAATAAAAACAGCCCCATACATATAAAGAAAGTCTTCAAGGCTTGTGCTTATCTCAAAGTTAATATAAACAGAATCATAGAGCTTGCTGAATTTTCGATCCGGTATGTTGTTAAGCTCCATCTCAACATATTCTTTGATCATTTTTTCATATTTTCTGTTGCGGTTTATGGCAACCATCTCATCATTTTCTGAACTGATGATCAGAAAGCTTTTTTTGTCTTTATACGCAAATTCATGGCCGTTATAATTGAACACAAGGGAAAGCCCCTGTTTGCGGCTGGAAGGACTTATCTCTATGAAAGGTTTTGGATTGTAGTTTGAAATTCTTAATGCTTTTGCCCTGAAATCAATAGTGACGCAGTCTTTTAAATTTTTTTCTACAAAATCCTTGATAAAAGATATATCTGACAGCAGGAACTCGTCTCTGCTGTCGATCAGATGATAAAAAAAGCTTGGATAAAGCATACTGTCATTTTTATAAAGAATGACTCCTCTGGGATCCAGGTAATAAAAAGAAAATCCGTTTCGTATTATATTCTTGTCTAAATCGTAGGAAAGGATAGAATTTGTTTCTCCGTAGGAGAGCCGGACTTCAGGGGTAAAAAAGAGAACACTTTCTTCCAGGCCTGTCAGGTTAAAACCGACGGTAGTTGAATCGATCTTGCGCTGTTTTAGGGGAATGTAGTTTTGCTCAAACTTTATATAAACAGGAAGATCAGGGTTTTTTATGATCAGGTCAAGATATTTGCTCAGGTCTTCGTCAACATTCTCATTTTCGAACAGAAGCCTTGTCAGGCTGTTTTCAACAGCTGTTACCTCTTCAGTCACCTTGTCATCTTCAAACAGTTCTATTTTTCCAAAAGTTCCGTCTTCTTTGATATTAATCGTACCGGGTGAGAGGTTCCAATATGCCGGGTTTTGCTCGGTTGAGTAATAATAGTCCTCACTCTTGTCTACCAGGAAAACAAGTTTGTATCTTTTTTTATCATTTTTGACCACGGAAAAAGAATTTGTCTCTTCGATTAGCCGGATAAAATCATTTTCGCATTCACCGTAATTTGTGAAATCAAAGTTAATGACTTCATCTTCCACCAGCTTTTTTTTACCGTGGTTTTTAATTATCTGTGCGCTTAAGTCGTTTAAACTTTTGTGCTGAAGGGTGTGGATCAGGACTGTTCCGATATGTTTACAGAACCGTCCATGATGACAGGTACATCGAAACTTTGTAATGGCGCCTTCATTTGCGAGAGAAATTTCTACCCGGTGAGTACTTGTCCCGTTGTCCTTAACGCGTGCGGATATCAGGCCAGGTTTTTGATTATAGTTTAAGATGGCGTCGTTCTGTGAAAATTCCAGGGACTGGGAATATATTTTCGAACCCAGTAATTTCTGTATATCTTCAAGACTTTTTAAGTTTTTTAAAACCATTTTTTCCCAGGTTTCCCCCCTCAGAAAATTGAAGAACAGCAAAAAAACGGCGAGATGCTCTATAAACAGGTTTATTATCAAGTCCATTCCTGAGAATGGCGCCGTTTATATGCACAGTAAAAATTAATCATTAATAATATCACAAAAACAAATATTTTGTAGATATTTTATTTTTATTTCATCCGTTTTTTGCTTTATCACACAATAATCTTTTTGTCGGATTTGTAAAAAAATTTATAATCCGGGATTTTGTAAAAATAATTCAGCGTTCCGGAATCATACTTTTTATCATTTTAAAATTTCGGGGTTTCGTGGCCCATGTAGAGCTAACTATATAATTAAATTTGTATTTTTCAACCCGAGGCTAAACCCTTTTGTTTTTAGCCCATGTTTTTTACGCCTTGAATAAAAGGGTTGATCTGTCTGAGTCCAAGCTTACCGGGCGAGTTTGTTAACCCGCCATCTAAAATTGTGCCACGCGGGCAGTTCCGCTTGACGGAACCAAGGTGCAGGGCTTTGCCCTTTCTTTTGCATTGTTTGAGTCAATAATAAACATTGACCGCTACAGCTCTTTGGGCAAGTGAAGAGCTGTAGCATCTGCTACTGTAGATCAAGGGTTCTGGAAGGATATTACTGTTTAAAAAGGGGGGAGTTTATAAGATTAAGTTTTTGTCCTATAAATTTAAACAGGGTGTTAAGGGTTTTTAAACCATAAATAACACTGTTTTTAAAGTCTATTTGCGATGCTTCAGAAAAATACCGTACCGGTACCGGGACACAGCCTATCCTGAAATTAAAATAGACCGACTGTGCCAGAAATTCCGTGTCAAAAACAAAGTCCTCCGAATTTTGCATGAAAGGTATGGTTTCAAGGACTTCTTTTGAATAGGCCCTGTATCCGGTGTGAAAGTCTGATACATTCTGGCCGAAAATAATATTTTCCGTAATCGTTAAAAGGCGGTTAGATAAATATTTCCAAACCGGCATGCCCATTTCAAGCGTTTCTTTCCTTGTTCTTATGCGGGTGCCCAGCACAAGGTCGCAGACGCCTTTTTCAATAAATCCAACAATGTAAGGTACCAGTCTGCTGTCATACTGGTAATCAGGGTGTACCATTATTATGATATCAGCACCTCTTTTTAAGGCTTCCGTATAGCAGGTTTTCTGATTTCCGCCGTAGCCTCTGTTTTTATCATGGACAACAGTATGAATTCCCAGAGACTCTGCCACTTTAACCGTATCATCACTGCTTTTATCGTCTACCAGGATAATCTCATCAACATAGCCTTTCGGGATATCATCAAAGGTTTTTTTAAGGGTCTCTGCTGCATTATATGCAGGCATTACAACGGTCACCTTTTTTTTCATAAACATCTCCATGTTTTTTTAAATAGTGTGAAAAATACACTAAATCATCTCTAATTTCAATTAATTAATTTTCAGTTTTTTTCGATTTTTGCAGCAGCTGTTATGACAACTGAATCAAAATTTTTAAAAACAGGCAAAAAAAATCTGCTAAAAACAGATTTTTATTTAACATTCTTTGGTTTAAGTTCTTAAAAAAAAATGCTAGGCTATTCCCAATCAATACAAATGGTTTTTTTGGAAATTAAGATGACAGATTTTCTCATAATTATAGTTGTTATAATTACGTTTGCAGCTGTTTTGGTTTTGTTTGCCCGCTTTTCCCGGTTGTTAAAAAACATATCCGGTTTTGATCGGGGGCTGCAAAACCTTGAAAAGAATCAGCAAAGGACCGAGAGTGTACTTAAGGAAGAAATCGTAAAAAACAGGGCTGAAACAAACCAGAATAATCAGTTTGCCAGACAGGAGATGTCTAATTCCTTAAAATTATTTGGAGACTCTCTCCTTTCCCGGATGGCAGAAATAGCCGGGCTTCAGAAAAATCAGCTGGATACCTTTTCAAACCAGCTTTCAACCCAGACCCGCACCAATGAGGAAAAACTGGACAAAATCCGTGAAACCGTTGAGAAAAAGCTGAAAACACTTCAGGACGAAAATACCAAAAAGCTGGATCAGATGCGCGAAACAGTTGATGAAAAACTGCATGCCACTCTTGAAAAGAGGCTGGGAGAATCCTTTAAACTGGTGAGTGACCGGCTGGAACAGGTACACAAAGGACTGGGTGAGATGCAGACCCTGGCAGCAGGCGTGGGTGATCTTAAAAAAGTACTGTCGAATGTCAAATCAAGAGGGACCTGGGGAGAGATAAGTCTCGGTTTTCTGATCGAAGAACTATTTACCCTTGAACAGTATTCAAAGAATGTGGCAACGAAGAAGGGAAGTTCTGACCGGGTCGAGTTTGCGATCAGGCTTCCGGGCAGAGATAAGGGCGAAGGAGAAGTCTGGCTTCCGATTGACTCTAAGTTTCCGGAAGCCGATTATGCACGTTTGATCGAAGCTCAGGAAAAAGCAGAACCGATACTCGTGGAAGAAGCTGCCAAGAGCCTTGAGAAATTCATAAAAGCAGAAGCAAAGAAAATAAATGAAAAATACCTGGATCCGCCAAACACAACGGATTTCGGGATCATGTTTCTGCCGGTTGAAAGTCTATACTCAGAAGTTTTGAGAAGGCGCGGACTTTTTGAACAGCTGCAGCGGGAGTTCCGTATTACCGTAACGGGCCCTACAACCCTGGCAGCGCTGTTAAACAGTCTTCAGATGGGATTCAGGACCCTGGCCATAGAAAAGCGTTCGAGCGAAGTCTGGACTCTTCTGGGAACCGTTAAAACAGAATTCGGCAAGTTTGGAGATGTCCTTGATAAAACTCATAAAAAACTCCAGGAAGCCAGCAACACAATAGAAACCGCTGCAAGGAAATCCCGGACCATCGAAAGAAAGCTCAAAAACGTGCAGGAAATGCCCACCGAAAAAACTGTCGAAATACTGCCTGAAATAGAGGAAAATATGGTTGATTGACAGATATCCGTTAAAATGATAAAAAGGTCTTTAAATTCGTTAAAAAAGATCCGGTTAATCTATTCTAGTAACTTTATATGAACGCAATAGAAGTTGAAAACCTGTCAAAATTTTATGGTCCTGCAAGAGGCATAGAGGACGTCTCTTTTTCAGTAAAAAAGGGCGAGATCATGGGATTTCTCGGGCCTAACGGATCCGGAAAAACAACCACCATGCGGATTTTGACCTGCTTTTTCCCGCCCACCGGCGGAACCGCACGGATCTGCGGAACGGATATTTTAAATGATTCTTTTTCAGTAAGACAGAAAATAGGCTATTTGCCTGAAAACGTTCCCCTTTATACGGACATGCCGGTCTTTTCCTATCTGAACTTTTTTGCGGAGATAAAGGGCATACCTGCAAGGCGGAAAAAAAGCAAGGTGGATGAAGTCATACAGAGGTGCGAGCTGCAAAGCGTTTCACATCGGCTCATCAGGAAATTGTCAAAGGGGTTCAGGCAGAGGGTCGGAATCGCGCAGGCGCTTTTAAATGATCCGGAAGTTTTGATTCTTGACGAGCCGACGGTCGGGCTTGATCCGAAACAGATCATCGATATCAGAAGTCTGATAAAAGGACTTGGGGGAAGCCAGACCGTGATCCTTTCTACCCACATCCTTCCCGAGGTCAGTATGACCTGCGACCGGGTGATCATCATGCATCAGGGAAAACTTATTGCGGTAGACACTCCCGCTGATCTTACAAAAAGGCTTCAGCAGACGCCTAAAATAATTCTTAAAGCAGAAGGGCCGACGGGTGATATTTTAAGAACCATAGGCACCATTGAAGGCATAACAAGCATTGACAGAAGAGAGCCCGGTTCCGGAAAGCATGGCGGCTTTTATGAGATTGAGACAGAAGAGAACGCTGATCTTATCAATGAGATCGCAAAATCCGTATATGAGAACAGCTGGAAACTTAAAGAGATCAGACCTTTAGACATGACGCTTGAAGAAATATTTATTAAGATCGTAACAGAAGAAGAAGGGGTCAACAACCGGTGAGCTGGTATTTTATTATGAAAAGAGAAGTGAATTCTTATTTCACTTCCTTAACCGCATATATCGTTCTGTTTATCTTTCTGGTGATATCAGGATATTTCTTCTATACCAATCTTACCATGTTTGTGATGATGGTCGGTTCTGATGTCAAGCTGGGCCTGTGGCAGTATACTTTTCAGGACATGAGAAGGTTCATGCTGCTGCTGCTTCCTCTTTTGACCATGCGCCTTTTTTCCGAAGAAAAAAAACTGGGTACGATAGAGCTGCTGTATACGCATCCCATAAGAGATATGGCGATCATTATGGGAAAATACCTTGCCTGCCTTCTGGTTCTTGTGGTGATGCTGGCACTTACTTTTCTTTACCCCATACTTCTTAATATTGTGTTCAGCATTGAACTTGGGCCGCTTGTTACCGGCTATTTCGGACTTTTTCTGCTTGGCACCGCTTTTATTGCCTGCGGTGTCTTTGTTTCATCGTTAACTGAAAACCAGATCGTTGCTGCTATGATCACAGTGGGTATTCTGATACTTTTCTGGTCCATTGACTGGAATGAGGGGATTGCCGGAACAAAGGTTATGACGATCCTTCACCAGTTCTCGCTTTTTGAGCATTTTTATAATTTCCCAAGAGGGGTGATTGATATTTCCGATGTTGTCTATTATCTGAGTGTCAGCTTCTTTTTTCTTTTTCTTACCCTGTGTTCTCTTGAATCTCGCCAGTGGAGGGGGAAAAAATGAAAGCGCCCTCCCTTTTATCAAAACAGAACATCATGCACTGCATAGAACTTTTTCTGCTGATATCTTTTGTTTTAGGAACGGTTGTACTGATAAACTATATTGCCTTTAACAATAACAAGCGTTTTGATTTCACTCCGGAAAAAACATTTACCCTTTCGTCCCGAACAGAGCGCATTCTCGGTTCTCTTGAACACGATATTCATGCAACCATATTTTATGACCAGAAAGAAGGACGGGCTTACCAGGAACTGATGCAGCTTTTTTCCTGGGCTTCAAAACACTTTCATTACGAGTTTATCGATATCAACAGAAACCCTGCAAAAGCAGAAGCCTTTAATATCAGCAGAAAAGGCGCGGGCGTTATAGAGTACATGGGAAAAAAAGAAAAAGTCCAGAATTTTGAAGAGGGAAGTATTGTCAGTACTATTCTTAAATTGACGGATAGCAGTGTGAAAACCATACGCTTTGTCACCGGCCACGGAGAAAGAGATATAACCAGCCATGACCCTGAGACCGGGTATGCCATGATCGTCCGGGCGCTTAAAGAAGAAAATTATAAAGTAGAAGAAATTATGCTGATGCAGAAAAAGAAGGTTCCTGAAGATACCTCGATTCTGATCATCAGTGGTCCGAAAAAAGATTTTTTAAAGCAGGAACTTGAGATGATCGATGACTATATGAAAAATAACGGTCGCGTTATCCTGCTTTGCGATCCCTACCCTCTTCCGGAAGTAGAAAAATACATGGCAACGGTCGGGGTAAGTCTTTCCCGTGATTTTGTGATTGATAAAAAAAGCAAACTGTTTACTCTGGATAACATTACCCCTATTGTCATACCGGATAAAAACCATCCTATTTCTGAAAACATGAATGATGCGGTGGTCTTTCCGATCTGCAGGTCTGTTGCTCCCCTTAAAAAAGAAGGGTCGGATCAGGAAACAGTCATAATTGCAAATTCAAGTCCGGACAGCTGGGCTGAAAAGAATACGCAAAGCGTATATGATGAAAAAGCAGTTTTTGAAAGCAAAGAAGATGTGATGGGCCCTGTTCCGGTAGCACTGGTTACCGAAATTCCTATCATGGAAAACAAAACCGGACATTTAATGGTGTTCGGAGATTCTGACTTTATCACAAATTACTATTATACCATCTTGGGCAACCGGGACTTTTTTCTAAATGCAGTAAACTGGTTTTCTGAAAAAAATGAGGGGCTTGCTTCCCGGACAAGATCGGGCCAGGCACCCATGTCAATTTTGTTTCTTACTGAAAATGAAAGCAGGCTGGTGTTCTGGTCCTCAGTGGTGATAGAGCCGCTGATCATTCTTCTAATAGGCTTGTCTGTTATTTTCTGGAGACGTTTTAAGCGATGAACCTAAAAAGACTCTTTTTCTGGACCATTATCTTTTCACTTCTTCTGGGTTATGTCCTGTTGATTGAAAAGGACCTGCCTGAAAAAAAACCGGATGAGAGCGGAACAAGACTGACAAAAGTCTTTTCATTCTCTCCTGAACAAATGCAGAGGGTGGAAATTCTTCAAAAAAACAAAAAAATTATTTTGAAAAAATCATCGGGAAGCTGGAACGTCGTTTCACCTGCAGCAAACCGGGAAATCCGACAGGAAGCCATACAAAGTATTGTTTCCGCAATAACAGATACGATCAATATAGAAATAATCAAAGAAAAGCCTGAAGATCTGACCCAGTTCGGACTGTCTTTACCTTCAACGGTTTTACGTATTTTTATTGAAGAAAAAAAAGAGCCCACAGTGTTTATCCTCGGCAGCAAAACCCCCACTTCCATAAGTATGTACGCCATGCTGAAAGATAAAGATACCGTAATAGAGATCGGTACTTTTTTAAATTCTTCGATAAATAGTTTTATGGCTAATTTTTAAGTAGAAGACCCCCCCCTTTTTTATTTACCTTACTGCCCTTTTTTACTCATGAAAAAAATTAAAGTCATACATCCCATAACCCGTCTGATCTTAGGCGGTGCGCAGCAAAACACCATGGAGACCTGCGCTGGCCTTAATAAGGACAGGTTTGAAGCTTCAATTATTTCCGGGCCTGACACGGGACCTGAAGGGGAACTTATTTCAGAGGTCAAAAAAAGAGGGATACCGCTTACCCTCATGCCGGAGATCGTAAGACGACCGGACCCTTTAAAGGATCTTCTTGCGGTAAAAAAGATGGCTGATATTTTTAAAAAAGAAAAACCGCATATTGTTCATACCCACAGTTCTAAAACAGGCATTTTGGGAAGATGGGCTGCAAGAGCTGCAAATGTACCGATAATCATTCATACCGTACATGGCTGGGGACACCATGTTTATAAGAGCTTTTTATACAAAAAGTTTTTTACCTTTCTTGAAAGAAGAAGCGCAAAAATAAGTGATAAATTAATCGTTGTTTCTTCCACGAATTCAAGAGACGGGTTAAGAGACAGGATCGGAGAGCCCCGGAAGTATACAACAATACACAGCTGTATAAACCTTGATGAATTCACAAAGGTTTCCTCTGATCCGGCGGAAACCAGAAAAAAACTGGGCATAAACCTTAAAAGCCGTCTGGTGGGAACCGTTGGAAGACTTTCACAGCAAAAAAACCCCCTTGATTTCATCCGCGCGGCAGAGAAGGTAAAAAAAGAACTTCCGGATACTCAGTTTATCTTTGTGGGTGACGGGCCGTTAAGAAGTGAAACAGAAAATCTTATAAAAGAGACCGGCCTTTCTAAAGATATTTTTTTAACCGGCCTTAGAGCCGATGTGCCGGATCTGCTCTGCTGTATGGACGTTTTTATTCTTACCTCTCTTTGGGAGGGACTGCCCAGAGTCATTCCCCAGGCCATGGCCAGTGGGCTTCCCGTTGTTGCGAACGCTGTGGACGGAGTCTGTGAAGTGATCGATGATCAGCGAAACGGCTTTCTGGTCCCGCCCGGAGATATTTCTCTTATGTCAGAAAGAATTGTAAGTCTTCTTAAAGATGAACAGTTAAAGCAAAAGATCTGTCAAAATGGCAGGGAAACTGCAAAAAAGGATTTTTCTCTTTCAGAGATGGTTCGAAAGCTGGAAGATCTGTACGAGGAACTTATTTTTAAAAAAGGACTTCATTGAACTGTTGCCGCAGGAAAACCGGAAGAGCGAAGTATTGCCCGTCTGCCGGGGGAAAACAAAAACGCGGAACCTGAAAAATGATTTTTTATAAAGTTGTCCGCTTCTGAGAAGGGGACGGTTCTTGAGGTCGGTCCAAAAGATACTCTGTAATTATAAGATTAAACCACGGCTTTTAGCCGTGAATAAATTACAATTTTTTATCTAAACGCAGGATCTTAAAAACTCGGGAAAGACAATGAAAAAAAGGGTTGTTCATATTGTAAAGGCCACAGGAATACACGGAACAGAAAAGCATCTTCTGACCCTTCTTCCCGGCCTTAATAGCAGGTATGATGTTTTTTTAATTGTCCTTACTGAGCCGGGGAATTCCCTCGGTCGTTATTTTGAAAAATTAAAGGAAAAAGATATCAACAGTTATAATGTTATTATACGTTCGGATCTGGACCCGGTCTGTCTGTGGAACCTTTACCGTTTGTTAAAAAAAATAAAACCCTCTCTTGTTCATACCCATCTCATCCACGGTGATATTTACGGTACTATAGCGGCACGGCTGGCAGACGTGGAAAAAATTATTTCCACTAAACATAATGACGACCAGTTTCGGCAAAACAGGGTTATAAAAGCATTAAATATTGCCATAAGCAAAAAAACAGCCGGGACGATAACCATATCCAACTGGATCCGGAATTTCATCATCGAGATTGAAGAAGTTCCGCCGGAAAAGGCCAGGACCATATACTACGGCCTGAAAGATGTTTTTCCTTTACCGGAGACAAGCGCAATCCGGTCTGAGCTCGGGATCGCAGAAAACAGGGTTGTTGTGGGCATCATCGCAAGACTGGTAAATCAAAAAGGACATAAATATCTTATTGATGCTTTTCACAGGGCTCGGCAAAAAAACAGCCGTATATTCCTTTTGATCGTTGGAGATGGAGAACTAAAAAATGAACTCCGGCGCCAGGCAAAAGAAAGAGGTCTTGAGGGGGAGGCTCTCTTTACAGGATTCAGAGAGGATACGGAAAAAATTCTTTCTATAATCGATATTTTTGTTCATCCGTCCCTCTGGGAGGGGTTCGGTCTTTCGATCCTTGAAGCCATGTCAACGGGAAAAGCTGTTATTGCCACAAAATTAAGCGCGATACCCGAACTTGTTATAGATGGTGAAACCGGGGTTCTTGTTCCTTCGAAAGAGACGGAGCTGCTTTCAAAAAAGATACTTGAGCTTTCGGAAAACACGGAACTTAGAAGCCGTTTTGGCAATAACGGAAGAGAAAGATGGAAAAAAATGTTTTCTGTTGATAAAATGATCAGAGAAACAGAAAATTATTATGATGAACTGCTAACGGACCTGTGATGAAAAAAAAGCAAAAGATAAAAAAACAAAGCTCTGAACTAATCAGGAAAGAAACGTTTTTATTTAAAAACTTATTTGAAAAAATTGTTGAACTGGGGCCTCTTTTTCTTCTGGGTGTTGCACCTCTTGTTTATCTAAAGATAGGCGGTGAATTTGAAAACAATCCGAAGACGGCTTTTTTGCAATGGGGAATTGCAATCCTTGCCGTAATTCCGGTCTTAAACTTCAGGAAGGGTAAAGCCTTTGTCTGGAAAAGAACGCCTCTTGACCTTCCGCTAACAGCCTTTTATTGTTTCTGCTGGGTTTCTATTATTTATGCGGTCAATCCGTATGCGGCGACCCTTTCCCTGCTGCACTGGTGCGGGGCACTGATATTCTTTTTCTTTCTGGTGAATACAATTAAAAAAGAGGACTTTGTAGACAGGGTCTTTTTTGTTATTGCGCTTTCTGCTCTGGCAGTTTCCCTTATAGGCATTTGCCAGAGACTTTTTGATTTTTCAGTGGTACCGCAGTTATCCCCGCCTGCAAGTACATTTGCGAACAAAAATATGGCATCTCAGTTCATTGCCATGGCAGTGCCTGTTATTGCCGGTTCTATTATGATCGCAAAAGAGATTAGAACTAAAATAATCAGTTCAGTTTGTATTCTTGTTTCTATCGTTTATCTTTGCTATACCCGGACCCGATCCGCGGGAATGGCCGTCACCGCTGTTTTTGTCCTTATGCTGGCTGCTTTTCTAGTTTCGCCGGGCGTAAAAAAATATGCGGGTATAAAAAACACACTTTGTATCTTTATGATAGCAGCCTTTGCCACCTGTTTTTTACTCTTTTTTCAGCCGGCAAGAGAAGCGCTTGATCTTGATAATAAAGTCCCCAGCGCGGCGGAGGTGCTGAAAAAGTTTGACAAGGGCACGACAAAGCTTCGTCTCGGATGGTGGAAAAATACCGCTGTAATGATAAACGATAATTACTGGAAAGGTGTCGGGCTTGGGAATTTCAAGCTTAATTATCCTGTCTATCACCGGGCCGCAAGGGTTGACAGGTCTTTTGGTGAGGATAGACAGGTACACAGAGTTCACAATGATCACCTTCAGATACTTGCAGAACTTGGATTTCCGGGATTTTGTGTTTACCTGTGGATTTTTATAACATTTTTTTATCTCTTTTTTAAAATAAACCAAAAAGCAAAAAACAGAGAGACCCGGCTTCGTGCATTCTTTACCCTGCTGGGTGTAATAAGCTTTATCGTCATTGCGTTTTTTACTTTTCCAACAGAAAGAGCTGTGCCGCCGGTCCTGCTTTTTACTTATTTTGCATTAATGGCTTTTCTTTATATCAACAGCTCAGAAGAGCATATAAACAACTGGTGTTTTCCTTTTCAAAAAACAGCCCGCATATTTACGGTAGCTGTAATAATTGTTTTCCTGTGCTCTTCTTTTTTCTTCTTGAGAAAAATAGTGCTTTCGGACAAGCATTTTGTTTCAGGGATGACTCTTGCAAAAAAAAACCGGTTTGAAGCTTCTAATAAATATCTACGTAAGGCAAAGATTTTTTCTGAGTGGAACTATAACATCACATCCCTGCTCGCACAAAATTATACTCAGCAGGAAAAATATAAAAAGGCTATAGAAGAATATGAAGCGTCTTTTTTAATTAACCCGAATAACGTAAATGGGATTCTAAATATCGGTTACTGCTATTTGAAGATCAAGGATTACGATGCGGCCGAACGGTATTTTAATAAGTATATCGCAATGGTTCCTGATTCACCAAAGGTGGTAAACAATCTTGGGATCGTTTACTTTTCAAAAAAAGACTACAAACGTGCAGAAGCGTATTATAAAAAAGCAAGCGGACTGAATGAAAAATATGCGGAGCCTCATTACAATCTTGCCAATCTTTACCGGGAGCAGGGTGAGATGGATAGGGCGGTCAAAGAATGTTACAGAACCCTTGAGCTTGATCCGCAATTTCATGACGCCAGAAACTTTCTGTGCGATATATATATTCAGACAGGAAATTTTGATATGGCGCACAAGGCGGCAGATCTGCTGCTTGAAAATAAAAATTCTGAGGTGCAGGGACATACACTTAAAGGTAATATATACAAGAAACAGGGTGATTATAAAAAGTCTTTATTCCACTACTTCAGGGCGCTGCAAATTTCTCCTCGAAATCCCATGCTTTACCATAATGCAGGGCTTGCACATTATTATTTAAAAAACTATTCTGAAGCGGAAAAATTTCTGGAAAAAGCGATTTCTTTAAATCCCAACAGTCCCCAGTCTCTTAATTTACTGGCACAGCTGCATATCAGAAAAAAAGATGATAAAGGGGCAAAAGAACTTTACGAAAAGGTTTTGATTTTAAATCCAAAATCTTCTAAAACAAGATTTAATCTTGGGAACATATATCTCAGAGCCGGTAAGAACAGGGAAGCCAGTGTAGAGTACAGTGAGGCCTTGAAAATAACACCGGATTTTGCTCCGGCCCATTACAATCTGGCAACAATACTTAAACGTTTTAACCGAAGCGAAGAGGCTTTGTACCATTTTAAAAGATCAATTGAAAAACCGTCAAAAAAAATAAATTTTGATTTGGCCAAAAAAAACATTGCTGAACTTGAAGCGAAATTATCAGTTCAGTAACTTATAAAAACAGGTAAAGGATTAGAGTTTTTTGCTTATGAAAAATCTCCGGCTGGGCTATCTTTCCACCATGTACCATACCTCCCATATTATCAAAAATCTCAGATGGATAGAAACGTCTGTTGAAATAAAATCTGACTGGAGTTTGTTCGGTACAGGACCCTCCATGGTAAAAGCCTTTAAGGAAGGCTCTCTGGATATTGGATATATCGGTCTCCCTCCGGCAATGATCGGAATAGAAAAGGGGTTGCCTTTAAAGTGCATCGCCGGAGGGCATGTGGAAGGGACTGTGATGATCGGCAGAAATGAATTTTCTTCGCTTGCTGAGCTGGGATCAACAGAAAACGTCCTTCAGCAGTTTGCCGGGAAAAAGATCGGTGCGCCCTCAGCCGGATCAATTCATGATGTGATCGCAAGATTTCTTATAAAAGAAAGCGGGATAAAAGATGTTGAAGTGGTGAACTATCCTTGGGCAGATCTTATCCCAGATGCAATTAAAGGCGGTGAAATCGACGGTGCTTTTGGTACGCCCCCCCTTTCTGTTGTTGCGGATAAATGGTTTGGCTATCCGGTTATTATCCCGGCATTACACATTTGGCCGTTTAATCCAAGTTATGGAATAGTTGTAACCGAAAAGATGATAAAAGAAAAAGAAATGCTTAAGGACTTTATACGTGTTCATGAAAAAGCCTGTAACTTTATAATCCAAAAACCGGACGAGGCGGCAAAAGTCATTGCGGAAGAGATAAAAGTGGTAGACAAAAGCTTTGTCGGAGAAGTGCTTTCGGTTTCTCCCCGGTACTGTGCATCACTTCCTGCTGAGTATATAAATACCACAATGGCTTTTTTACCCGCATTGAAAAACATGCAGTATATAAAAAGAGATCTTTCAATAGAAGAAATATTTGATTTCTCCTGCATTGAGGCGGTCCATCCTGAACCGCATCATTATTTTACGCCGCTTAAGCGGCTAACAGACGAAAAAGAATGCTTTGTATAACGCACGCCATAACGATTAAAGAAAAAGAAATAAACCTTTCCTTTATCCGTTCATCCGGTCCGGGCGGTCAGAATGTAAATAAGGTTGCAACGGCAGTCCAGATCCGGTTCGATGCTAAAAATTCTCCTTCTCTTCCCGAAGATGTGCGTAAAAGGCTGTTTAGGCTGGAACGTAAGCGCATTACAGATGAGGGTATTCTTATCCTTACGGCCAAACGTTTTCGCACACAGGAGCGAAACCGGATTGATGGTCTCTCACGGCTGACAGCTCTTATCCGCAATGCTTCAAAAACTCCGAAGCTGCGCAGAAAAACCATGCTGCCTAAAAGATCAAAAGAAAACCGTCTTCAAAACAAAAAAAACCGCAGTTCTCTTAAAAAACTGCGGCAGCCGCTTATTCGTTCAGAAGATTAAAAACGAACCCGGGATTATTTTGATGTGTTAATAAGCTTTTTTATTTTTGTCTGAAGCGTGTTTGCCGTAAAGGGTTTCATTACAACACAGTTTACCCCGGCATTTACGGCCTGACGTTCCTGTGATTTGTCCGATTCAGTGGTGACCATAATTACCGGAACTTCTTTCAGTTCCGGGATGTCTCTTATCTGTCTGGTTAACTCAATACCATCCATTTCCGGCATGTTCATATCCGTCAGGAGCAGGTCAAGCTCCTTCGTTTTTGTAATTATTTCAAGCCCCTTTTTCCCGTTGGCCGCGGTGATTATATCAATACCCATATCAGCTGCAACAGACCGGTAATAAAGAAGCATTGGTCTTGAATCGTCGATCGCAAGAATGTTTTTAGTTGTTTCCTGGATCGTGCTGTACTCGATTTTCTCTGCATCTGCTTCTGCTCTTTCTCCGCCTATCGCCACCAGCTTCACGTAAAATTCAGATATTACTTCCGGATCATTCAGCCGTGTAATACAGTCTATCATCCTGTCGGCGATTTTTGTCTCTTTATAAAGGGCTTCAAAAATTGCAAGGGAATTTGACTTAACGATTGCCTTTATAAGCTTTTCGCTCTGCTGGTTATTTTTATCAACTAAATTTTTTATTTTTTTGGAAATAGCGGGATTGTTCTGGATGTTCAGGGAAGTGACAACCAACAGCAGCAGAAGCTCATCCTCGGTCTGCAGCCCTTCCAGCAAACAGTCTGCTCCCTCCGGAGAAGGAATCTGTCCCAAAGCTTCATATATGGACTGTCTTACATTATGGTGTTTCGCATAGCCTTTATTGATTGCAGCAACCAGGATATCAACAGCCGTTTTATCTCCCATACGGCCTAACACATCGGCAGTCATTACCTTCATGTCATCATCATATTTTTCAAAATGATCGGTCAGAAAAGGTATAATGGCGGGCCCTGATTTAACCAACTCTCCATGTATAATACGTCTTGCACTGGCATTTCTATGGTGGACCTTAGTGCAAAGAAAAGCAAGCGCCTTTTCAGTTTTTGAAGAGCCAAGCGCTTCTATCGCTTTATATTCTGCAATGGAACAGTTTTCAAAGCTGTCATCAGCTTCACCCTCATTAACAATATCGCAAAGCGTGCCGATTGAGTCAGCGTCAGTATGTTCGCCCAGCATCTTAATGGAAAGAGCAGAAATAAGAGAATTCTTATGATGGATATGTTTTTTAAAAAATTCAGAAACATCTAAATTTTTTATCTCGGAAATAGCGGTTAGTATCTCCAGCAGTATTCCTGAATTTTTTTCATCATCGGCCATCCGCATCAGGGCCATACCGGCAGACGGAAACTTATTTTCGCCGGCGATCTGCACACAAAGTTTTTTAACCGGCATACTGTCTGAAGACAGTCCCTGAACCGTTTGGTCTTCATTTTGAGACAGAAAAGCACGCAGCGTTTTCTGTATCATAAATGCGATCGAATCATCATTTAACGGTGCTGCATGAAGCTCAAGCAGCTGAGGTATGGCCTCTTTATTTCCGCTTTTTTCGATTTCACCCAGAATTTGCATCTGGCCCATAAAATCTTTTGACCGGAAATCGTCCAAAATGCCCATTTGCCCTGTCCTGTATCATTTTATTAAAAAATCAGTCACCTAAACACACATCTAACACATCATCTTTTATTATATTAAAATCAGCGGTATGTCAATTCTCATTACAAATATAAATTCAGGGGTCTTAAGACCTTTGCTTTTTGTGTTAAAAATAAGTTTTTGATCTTTTGTTCTAGCCCTGATTCACCATCCAAAAAAAAGAAAAACTCGTTGGTCCCTGTAAACAGGGGAGATATAATGTGTTTGGGAAAACAAACATATCACCAACGAGGTGAAACAATTATGGCACAAGGGATATTACCATTCAAGTACGAAGAAGAGAAAAAAACAACGGGAATGACGGCACTGGCTGGATTGCCGCTTTATCTGGAACTGGCGCAAAAGACAGGCTGGAAAAAAAGCATTTATACCTGAGCCCAATGAACATTTAAAAGGGTTTGCGTTTATCAACAGTGAGGTAGCGGCTTTTTCACACCGTCAAACAAAAGAGAAGATTGCTACACAGAGCAGTCAACGGTAAAAAGGAAAAGACGGGTGCC
>CAYLYF010000083.1:0-18964 GCA_964387595.1 uncultured Thermodesulfobacteriota bacterium
GAAGATATTGTGAATTTAGAGAACCGGCTTTTAATTGGTAATAGCTGGAAAGAGACAAAAGAGAAAATAGCGGTAAAGAATCCGTATAACGGGGAAGTGATTTCCGAGGTTTATTACGGCGCAATGCCTGAAATAGAAGAGGCAATTTCAGCTGCGCGAAAAGCTTTTAAGACCATGCGGGAGATGCCGGCTTTTAAGCGGGCGGAGATCTTGAAAAAAACAGCAGAAATTATTGCTAAAAATAAAGAGGACTTTGCAAGGCTGATATCACTTGAGGCGGGGAAGCCTGTTTCTGCTGCACGCGCAGAGGTTAACCGGAGCGTAACCACATTTTTGCTTGCTGCGGAAGAAGCCACCCGAATAACCGGTGAACTCATTCCCCTGGATATTTCTGCTGCTGCAGGCAACCGGATCGGAATAACCCGAAGATTCCCTATAGGGGTGGTGGCTGCCATTACCCCGTTTAATTTTCCGCTGAACCTGGTGGCCCACAAGATCGCGCCGGCCTTAGCTGCGGGAAACAGCGTGGTACATAAACCCTCATCATCAACGCCTTTGACCGCACTTAAGCTGGGAGAAGCACTGCTTGAAGCGGGAATGCCTGAAGGAGCCGTCAATGTCGTTCCCTGTTCCGGTAAGTTTGCTGAAAGCCTGGTGACTGACGATAGAATCGCCATGATTAGTTTTACCGGAAGCCCTGTTGTGGGCTGGGGAATAAAGAGTCGGGCGGGAAAGAAAAAAGTCGCGCTTGAACTCGGCGGGAATGCGGCGGTGGTGATCGAGCCGGACAGCGATATCAACGTTTCAGCTGCACGATGCGCAGCAGGCGGATATGCCTACTCCGGTCAGGTCTGTATTTCGCTTCAAAGGATATACGTTCATGAAAAAATTTACAAAGTGTTTAAGGCGGTTTTTGTTGAAAAAGTAAAAGAAATTAAAACAGGAGATCCGGCTTTAGACGATACGGTTGTTGGTCCGCTGATAACAGAAGAAGAGTTGAAAAGAGTGGACGAATGGATTTCAGAAGCAGAACAGGCAGGCGGTAAAATTTTAACCGGTGGAGAACAAAAGGGAAATATTTATCTGCCCACGGTGCTTGAAGATGTTCCTAAACATGCCCGCTGTGTAAAAGATGAAATGTTCGGTCCGGTGACGGTGCTGTTTCCGTACAGTGATTTTGATGCTGTTTTAGACGAGGTCAACGATTCTGTTTATGGTCTTCAGGCCGGTGTTTTTACCCGTGATATGGGAAAAGCATTAAAAGCGTTTAACCGGATAGAAGCGGGCGGGGTGATGATCAATGAGGTGCCCACCTTCCGGGTGGATAATTTTCCCTACGGGGGGATTAAAAATTCCGGGTTCGGCAGAGAAGGGGTGAAGTATGCGGTTGAGGAGATGACGGAGATTAAGATATTGGTTATAGATAATATCATTTGAAATAATATAATAATAAAGCTGTAAAAGAATTTGTTCATTTCTTTGCCGGCCAAAGAAATGAACAAAAGAAAGGCTGCCCGCAACTTTGTTGCATGGGTTTATTAATCAAAAGCCTGAACATGTCAGCCCCTTTTTTCAGTAAAAAAATAAGTGTTTTTTTTAGAAATAAGTTTGATAAGATTACTTAAGAATATTTAAATATCCTTTAGGGAGAAAAGACGTGAAAAAAATACTTTCAGCAGTACTGATCATTATTATAATTGTGTCGGTTATTTATCTGATCAAAGAGAGAAAAACACGAGAGCTTGCCCGGGAGAAAGCTTCCATCGAATTGGATAAAGAACAGCTGGCTCTGCAGCAAAAAAATGATGAGCTGAAAAAAAGGATCTCAGAGCTTGAGGAAGAGCTTAAGGCTGAGATCACAGAGGTTGATGGAGAAAAGATGGCTGCAGTCTTTGGAGAAACTGAAAAAAGCGTTTCCACAGAGGAAATAAAGCAGGAAGAACTCATCAAAAAAGTAAATAATTTCTTTGAATATATTGACCGGAGGGGGTATCTGCCGGCTGCCGGATTAAACATGAAAGCTTCTGATTACTGCAGGACCCTTTTTGCAAGGCTTGAAAAAAACAGACCTGTTCTTGTGGGTGAGACAAAGGACCTGTATGCGCTCATAAAAAACATAACCTTCTTTTTCCGGGTGCTGGGCGAAAAGGATGTAAAAGCCGTAAAGATCATTGTTGAAAAGGAGTCTGAGGTCATGGAAAAGACTGCCGGGATGTTTTTTGGCTGGATATGCGAAGCTGAAAATGAAGGTGAGGGTATGCCTTCGCAGGAGATGCTCTATGATTATTCCGCATTTTTTCTGAACACCATCGCAGGGCAGGCCTATCTTTTCAGGAGGGGTTCTAAAATAAGGCTTTTGATCTCATATTATTCAGTGCTTGTTCTGGACAAAGCAGACAGACAGGACCTGAACCGTCTGGGTATTGATGTCAGGCCGTATATTTTGTCGCTTATAAATGAGCTTGAAAATTACAGACTTTTTGTAAATGGAAAAGATTATCTTGAGAATCTGCAGATGCTGAAAATTAGATATGACAAGCGGGACAGTAGTTAATAGCTAATGGTAATAGCCGTTAGTTCCAGGATGCTGTTTAGGTGTGTCTGCAGTACTTAATGTATTTAAAATACTTAAAGTACTTGAAGTTGAAAAATCAAAATTTTATCAGGCTTTTTAAATATTTTAGCGTACTTCAAGTACGTTAGACACTGTTAGTATTGTCCACACTCCGCAGTCCAAATTACGAAGTTACGAAAGCTCTTCCAGTGCGTCTTCTGCGGCTTCGCTAAGCTTTTCATCAGCTGCGGTCATTGCGATTATGTTCATCTTGCTCTTAAAGCCTTCTACCAGACTTAGCGGTTCAGCCTCTATTTTTTCCAGCAGGGCACTGATGACATTCTTCACGACCTTAACGTCTTTGTAGTCCAGAAGAAGCGAAAGTGTGCTCCAGTCGTCAGGCAGTCCGTATTCTTTGATATATTTTTTCACAGCCGTATTAAACTTTTTCGTGCCGGATCTTTTGTGTATTTCATCAAAGGCAAGAGTATGTTCTTTAGAAGATTTTTTGCCTTTAAAAAGGCTGTCGATTTCCTTAAGATACATTTTCTGCGCCCACTCTTTTCTGGCAGATTTCACACCGGTATCAGCGGGGTCAGTAGCGCCGTAGTCGCTTTGATCGCTTTTTGGGCCGGTGTCATGGTCTTCGTGTTTGTTGTCGTTATCATCATATTCAGGATTCATTCTTATTCTCCTTTAAACTGTTTAGCTTGTTATTGTCTCCCCCGGGGGTTAAGACCCTGGCCTTTCCCGCAGAGCGGGGTCTGTGATAGGTGAAGAATGATTATTAATGCATTTTTCCCGTGTAATTTATTCCCTCAGCAGGAGACTGAATCCAGCGGCCTGCAGGCGGCAGTTCAATTTCCTTTGAACACGGGTTTTCTTTTTTCGATAAAAGCTTTCATGCCCTCTTTTTGATCTTCGGTGTTGAAACAGGATGCAAACGTATCTATTTCCATCCGGCATCCCTCTTTCAAGTTTTTCTCAAGGCCCCTGTTGATTACATTTTTTGCATGAGACAAAGCAATGCTGCTTTTTTCGCAGATCAGTTGTGCTGTTTTTAGGGTTTCATCCATCAGGTTTTCATGGGGGAATATCCTGTTGACCAGGCCCATTTCTTTGGCCCGCTGTGCATCTATTATTTCACCGGTAAAGATAAGCTCTTTTGTGAGCGCCGGGCCGATAAGCCTTGATGCCCGCTGGGTTGCGCCCCAGCCGGGGATGATACCCAGCATAGTTTCAGGAAGTCCGAACTTTGCCCTGTCAGAGGCGAAACGGATATCACAGCTTAATGCGACTTCGGTTCCGCCGCCCAGAGCGTATCCGTTAACGGCAGCAATGACGGGTTTGTTTATGCCCTGGATCATGTCCATGAGGCTGTGGCCCAGTTCGGAATACTGACGGGCATCTTCCGGGGTTTTTCCTTCCATCTCAGAGATGTCAGCGCCGGCTACAAATGATTTTCCGCTGCCGGTAACGATAATTGTCCTTACCTCACTGTCTGTTTCAAAGTCCTTAAAGGCTTCGATCATTTCCTTAATCGTCTTTGTGTTCAGTGCATTCAGCACTTCCGGGCGGTTAAAAGAAAGTGTTGCGATATTATTTTCGATATTTACAAGAATGTTCTCAAACGCTATCAATCCATATTCCTTTCAACGATAAGGCTGACCGCTTCTGCGCCTCCCAGGCAAAGGGTCGCCATTCCTCTTTTCGCACCTTTTTTCTGCATGGCATAAAGCAGTGTCACCAGCACCCTTGCTCCGCTTGCTCCGATTGGGTGACCCAGAGCAACGGCTCCCCCGTGTACATTGAGCTTATCAAAAGGGATGTTCAGTGCTCTGCTGATTGCCACCGTCGAAGTTGCGAAGGCCTCGTTTATTTCGTAAAGGTCTATGTCATCAATGGTGAGCCCTGCTTTTTTAAGTGCCTTGGGGATTGATTTTATGGGCGTTACCAGCACATCTTCAAGTTCCATTCCTGCCGCAGCCTGGGCGCCCACATAGGCGATCGGTTTTAATCCCAGCTCGAGAGCTTTTTCTTCCGACATGATAAGGAGGGCTGCAGCGCCGTCGCTGATCTTGGATGCGTTTCCCGCGGTAACGGAACCCTCTTTTTTAAATGCGGGTTTAAGCTTCTGCAGTTTTTCAATCGATATTTCCTTCGGTGTCTCATCTGTATCGATAATAATGGGGCCGCCTTTTCTCTGGGGCACGCTTACCGGTACGATCTCATCTTTAAAAATGCCTTCCCTGACGCTTTTTATCGCGCGTTCATTTGACATGGCCGCAAAGCTGTCCATGTCTTCTCTTGAGATATTATATTTTTCAGTTGTGATCTCTGCGGCATAGCCCATATGAAAATCACTCGGTACATCCCAGATGCCGTCGTGAACCATGCTGTCTATAACGGGTGCGTTTCCCATGCGGTAACCAAAGCGGCCTTTTTCAAAATAATGGGGGGCCTGATTCATGTTTTCCATGCCGCCGGCTACAATAATATCCGCGTCGCCGCTCATGATGGCCTGTGCTCCGAGCATGACGGCTTTAAGCCCAGATCCGCAGACTTTGTTTATGGTAAGGCCCGCTGCTTCCATGGGTATGCCTGCCCGGATCATTGCCTGTCTTGCCGGGTTCTGGCCGAGACCGGCCGGAAGCACGTTTCCCATGATGACTTCTTCAACATCCTCTTTTTTTATTCCTGCGCGTTTTATAACTTCATTTATGACGATGCTGCCCAGATCAAGAGCGGATACGTCTTTAAATATTCCGTTAAAATCCCCCACAGGGGTTCTGGCTGCGCTTAATATAACTGCTTTTTTCATGAATGCTCCTGTCATATTCCCCGATATTGCTGCAGTATCCGGATTCGTTCAAGCACTTGGTTGTGAGAGTTGTGTTTGCAGAAACTTGCAGGGAGGTTACCTGCTTGAAAATAAAACCCTGTAATCACCTTATAATAATAAGTAGCATAGTGGCAGGGCAGGTGTCAAGTGCAGGAATGAGCCAAAATCCACCGCCTAAATTCACAGACGCACTATTTCCAAGCCACCGGGGATGTTTTTTTAAAACCAATACCTGACGGCAGGGTTTTCTTCACGTGTTTCCTCACTACAGCGCTGTGGGTGAGGAAACTAAACGCAGCTTTCCACCTTCGGGCCATGAGGGGCCGTTTTTCGGAGGGTTTTTCCCTCAAAATCAAACATAATGCGACAGGGACCAACGAGTTTTTCTTTTTTTTAGATGGTGAATCAGGGAAGGGTTGTTACACTATTATCTTATTTATATCAAATTCTGAAGAAGTACTGTTTTCTATGATTCTTTTTTCAATTAAGAGTAGTTTTTTTCGGGTTTTATTAATAAAATCTATTGATTTATTGTTTTTTCCGTATCTTTCAACCAGATAATCAAATCTTTTTTCAAGGCTTACAATTTTATCATGGAGAACCCTTTTGTCCGCATAGCACACGACCTCTTCTTCTGATATTTTGCCCTCAATTTTATCCGGAAGTACATGTTGTTCCACTATTTCGGCGATCCTGTTATCAACAGGAATATTTCTTAAAAGCTCACCTCCGGATTTTGAATGATTTTCCCCGGTTTCTATGCTTTTTGTTTTGGTTATGTCATGCAGCAGGGCTCCTGCTTCAATAATGCCAATATCAAGGGAGGAGCCGTTTTTATTGAGCTCAAGGCTGATTTTAAGGGCAACATCAGCCACCAGAATGGAGTGCGCCTTGATGTGCGGCAGCATGTTGTGAGTATCCATCATCTGTAGGCAGGTTTTTCGGTCGGGGATCATTAATTGTGTGCTCCTTTTAACGGCTTTACTGTTATTTGTGCTGCGAAATATTTATTCTCCTAAGCATTCAAGGTAATAGCATAGAGAATGGAAAAGAATATCATCATAACTGCCCGGACTTTCAACTCTATGTGTTCAGCTGTTTATTATTTATATTTACTGTTATGATAATTTGTTGTATTTTTACTAGAATAATATTTTATATATTTATCAGGAAAAAACCAAGTACTAATTGGAGGAAAAATGAGCACTCTGGAGACAAAACTTGCGCGGATTAAAGAGCTAAAGATGAAGAAGGAGAACTTTAAGGAGATATTTGATCTTTTTGAAAAGATATTTATTGAAAAAGAGAAGGTGAAAAATAAAATAGAAAGTTTTAAGGACTATCCGAATAAAGACGGCATTAATCTCAGGCTGAAAGAGGGTTTCCCGATTGCAGACAGCGGAAGTCTTAAACCGGACATGGACAGCCTGGAAAAATATTTCTTTTCCCTCCTTGATGTCATGGCTGAAAAAAATTCTGATGAAGTGAAATATATCAAAGAAGTGATAGCTGTGATCAACGGCGGATTCAAAGCCTTTTTTGAAAAAATATTTGCAGAAGATGCGGATGCGTATATTTCTTCTTTTGAGAAGGGAAAAGATGTGCTGGTGTTTATTATAAAAGAGAGTTTAAAACCCTTTCTTGAAAAATATTGCGATGGCATAAAAGAAGAGATAACGGAAGAACGCTGGGTTGAAGGGACCTGCCCGGTGTGCGGAAGTTTTCCTTCCATTGCAGAGTTAAGGGGCGAGGAGGGAAAACGGTATCTGGTTTGTCCGGACTGTTCAATGGAATGGGCTTTTGAAAGGATCAAGTGTCCTTTCTGTAATATCGATGAGCAGAAAAAAATAGAATATTTTTCTCCGGAAAAAGAACCCTGGTACAGGGTGATGTTGTGTAAGGGCTGTAATCATTATCTCAAGGTCCTTGATTACAGAGAAATGGAAAAACCGCCTGTTTTTGAGGTGGAGCAGCTGGCAACTTTGCATCTTGATGTGATCGCGAAAAAAGAGGGATATGTTACAGAAGATGCGCTGGTGAACCTGATACTGTAGTTTTATTAATGTCAAAAGTGTCTGGAGGTTCAGGGTTTGAGAAGTGTTTTGTTTCAGGGAATTTAAAATGTCAGTTGTCAGTGGTTTGCCTTTCGACTACGCTCAAGGTTTGTGGGCAGTTGCAACGGACAACATACAACGGACCTTTAGCTGTTAATTCTTTTTTTATTATTAACTCCCATTTATGTCTAACAACACCATGAAAATATCTATTTCAACACTTGGCTGCAAAGTCAACCAGTGTGATTCAGCGGCTATGGAAGAGTCTCTTAAAAAGGGTGGATACGAGATCGTATCGTCCGGCAAAGCGGCTGATGTATACATTGTAAACACCTGCGTGGTAACAAAAAAAACAGAATCACAGTCGCGGCGGGTGATCCGTAAATATTTAAAGTCTTCACCGGATTGTGTGGTTATCGCTGTGGGCTGTTATGCCCAGAAATCTGTTGACGAATTAAAAGTTGTTTCCAAACGGGTGTCTGTACTTGGAAACAGCGAGAAAAAAGATATCTGCGTTTTCGTAGAAGAGATCATAAGTACCGGCAGAGTCAAAATGCAGGTGTCTGACATCATGCTTGAAAAGACTTTTTCCACTCCGGCAAATCCCGTATTCTTGGACAGGACAAGGGCTTTTTTAAAGGTGCAGGACGGATGCAACTCAAGATGTTCATACTGTATCGTTCCGTCTGTGAGGGGAATCAGCAGAAGTCTTCCTTTTAAAGAGCTGATCTCACGGCTTCATGCTTTTGCTGAACAGGGGTATCTGGAAGTTGTTTTGACCGGAATTCATCTGGGTGCTTACGGTCTTGATCTTGATCCTGCTTTAAATATACTAGAGGTTTTAAAGTTTATTGAGAAAGATGAAAAACTTTCCCATATGCGTATACGCATCAGTTCTTTTGAGCCGGGAGAATTTTCAAATGAGCTGATAGCGCTGATTTCCGAATCGAAGATAATCTGTCCCCATGTTCATATACCGCTTCAAAGCGGAGATCCTGATGTTTTAAAGCGGATGAGAAGGCCGTATACATTGTCCGTATTCCGCGGCCTGACTGAAAAACTTTTTTCAAAGATTCCGGGTCTAAATATCGGAATTGATGTAATCGCTGGTTTTCCCGGAGAGACAGATATCATGTTTAAAAACACCTTTGATATTTTAAAAGATATTCCGGCCTGTTATCTCCATGTGTTTCCCTATTCTAAAAGGGAAGGGACCCCGGCAGCCGAATATGACGGGCAGGTGCCGGAAGCTGTGAAAAAAGACAGGGTGAAAATACTTCTTGATCTTTCGAACCAAAAGAAAGAAAAATTTTATGCTTCTTTTTTAGACAAGACCCTTCTGGTTCTGGTTGAGGGGAAGCGGGATAAAAAGGCAGGAGACTTGAGGGGATTTTCCAGAAATTATATTCCCATACTTTTTGCCGGAAATGACGGTTTGATGGGAAAAGAAGTATTGGTTACGATTAAAGAGGTGACGGGTGTTCTCGCCTTTGGAAAACAGCAGCGTGCATAGCGGTAAGAGCAAAGAGTAAAAGCAAAGAGTAAAAGTTTTAAAACCAATTCTCTCAGACCTTCTCCATGCTCTCTGCACTTTGCTCTACGCTTTAAACGCCCAGCTTTTCTCAGCGTCTTGAGCGCAGCGGGCGGTAAGAATATTTTTTTGGAGTCGTGTGATGATCACATCCCTTATCATAATTTTAACAGCCGCTTTAATGCTTGTCGGGCTTATCGGCTGTATTATCCCGGTTCTTCCCGGGCCGCTGCTGGTGCTTTTAGGGGCTTTTGTTTATGCCTGGCATACGGATTATATGGTGGTCAGCTGGGCAGTGCTCGGGGTTCTTGCCGGCCTGACACTTTTTAGTCAGCTGCTTGATTATCTTGCATCAATGATCGGGGCAAAAAAGTTCGGCGCAGGAAAATGGGGAATGGCCGGTGCGCTTGTGGGCGGGGTGGCAGGATTATTCTCAGCAGGTGTTCTCGGGATTATCATCGGGCCTTTTATCGGTGCTATTGTTTTTGAGCTGGCAGGCGGTAAGGATTTTCGTTCATCGTTAAAGATCGGATTGGGTACTTTGGTCGGGTTTCTTGGCGGTGCAGTAGGAAAGGTCATTATTGCGGTTACCATGATATTTATTTTCCTGTATCAGGTCATATAATCGCTGGAGATTAAAGATCACTTCGCTTGAGGAGCGCTTTGCTCAAAGAGCATCCCGGTTTCCGGGATACGAAGAGCGGCCTCAAGGCCTTTAGGTAAAGTCAAGATCATAAATGCAGTATTATCAGGAATTCAGCATCGAATCGTCTGCGTACTCTGCGAGAGAAAGATTTAACTTCATAGTTAAAGGAGGTTTTTTTGTGGACAGCGTTTATTCAGAATCATTAAACAGAATAGAAAAAGTAATTCCCCTAAAAACTTTGGAACTTCCACCGGAGCTGGCAAAGACACGGTATATTTTTGGTGTGTTTGAACTTCTGTGTAATAACTGGATCGGGGAAGCGGTAAAAAAAGTGTATTCCATGAGAATAAAGCTTCCGATGTTTTCTTTTGATATGCTGGGGGTGTCTATCTATCCTGAAGCCTGTTACGATCTACCTATTTTTATTTTTGATATTACAGAGATGAAAAAAAAGATGGTCGCTTATATTAATTTCATGCCCCTTTCAACGGATGAAAATTATCTGAAAAAATATATAGATCCTTTAAAGGCTGTCACGGAGAAATACAGCCATTTTCTGAAAAAAGAAATGCCTGAATGGATGGTGCCCTATCAAAATGATGCGACCGTCTATTCCATGCCTGATGCAAAATATGCGGATGATGTAAAAAACTGCGCCTTGGATTTTTTAAGGGTATATGTTGAGCTGTTTTCAAAAGCTGAAAAGATAACAGATCCATCATACCTTGAGGAGATCAGTAAAGCGCAGGAGAGATACCGTCAGGATATCATTGAAAAGGACGGCTCACGTAAGATGATCGCAAAGATCGTGGGAATGAAAAAAGCAAACCGGATTTTTCAGGAAGTTTTGGTCTAGAGCACTTCTTGCTGTCAGTCACCAGTGGTTCGCCCTTCGATTTATCTTCGGGCTTGTGGTCTGTGGCTTAAATTCTCTTAAGTAACAGTTCTCTTCTATCTGTGCTTCTCCGCCGGGAATGATATCGGTTAAATAACTGACCGCGACCTGTCCGTTATCAAATACGTTTGTGGTGAGCTTGCGTCCGGCACGGCTTCAAGTGCGTTAATGGCTGCCAGAACAGAATGGCGAAGTCCGGAAACAGCGGCAGTTGTGGTGTTTGTCCCCAGATCCTTTACAATTGCTTCTTTAAATATCTTGCTGAAAAAGTGTTTTATTCTCTCCATACCCTGGGGCTTTTCTTCTCCTTCAGGAACGTAAGCGCCAAAGGAAAGTCCGCTTCCTAGGTTCTTCACAAAATTTCCCAGTGAATCAAAAAGCCCAAGTTTCTGATAGGTGTTTATTTCACCGTCAGGCCCGATATAGCTTCTGGATGAGCCTTTGGTGATATCTTCAAACAGACGGATGATGTTTTCTCCCGCATCTGACAGGTCTTTACTAACCCTTCCTTTTAGTTCGGTCTGATCATATGCAGGACGTACCGACACATTGTCTCCGTTTCGGGAATAAAAATCTCCGCCGGGTTCTGCGATAAGCGGGTCTATCTTATATTTTGCCATCTGTTCTGAAAGTGTTCCCGGAGGCTGTATTCCTTTTTCAGTTACCGTGTCTACCGGTTTTATGTCCGGTGTTGTATCTATTATTTCCGGTACTCTGCTCAGGGTCGTAAGTATTGGCTGCAGATCAAATTTCTGGCCCGGATGTATTAAATCGGGTGTGTTTATGAGGTTAAAATCAACTATCTTTTTAACATTGTTGGCAATTTTGGTGTTGGTGATCCTGTCGGTAGAGAGGAACATCCGTTCTCTGACAATGTTCCAGAGTGTCATTCCGTTTTAAATCGTGTGAAAGATGATTATAATTTCTCAAGGATTTTATAAATGACATATTTAGCTCCTAAAAGTCAGGCCTTCATTTGACAGCTTGAGGGATTTTAAGCTATACTTTTTGAGCATTGTGCAAACACAGCTAAATACAGGAACAAATCATGTTAAGAAAAATTGATTATCTTTTTATTATTGTAGCAGGAGCTATTGTTCTCTTTTTTCTGGCGGCACCACCGGAATCAACAATTCGCACACCCTATGATGATGAGCACCAGGGATTTAACACTATCCTGAAAAAAGAGGGTAAAAAGGCTGTGGAGAAATTTTGCGATGAATGCCACAGTGAAGAAGCGATTCCTCTGTCGAAAGATCATCCCCCCAAATATCGATGCCTTTTCTGCCATAAGCTGACTCCGCCACCGGAGAAAGCTCAGCCGGAGAAAAGACAGAAGTAAGTCCCTTTTTAACCGTATGCACAGAGTTCTGCGACTTCTCCAGTATTTTGGAAAAGTCTTCTTCCAGATATGCTTGTTTGGTAATTTTTTTCTGAATATCAATACTTAACTGCGCAACTATTTTAGTCTCATCAATAGGCATATTACAAAAAACCGGTTTCTATACTAAGTGCATAATTATGGTGCAAATATAGAATAACCAGCTTTCCGTAGAACATTTTAGACTTTTTTAAAGTGCATTACATATTATCGTTTTATATTTAATAGTAATTAATTAATTATTTTTTATTGACTCAATCAATTATTCTGAATATAAGGATAATAATATCAACTGTAGGGTTCTATCTAATATAAGTTCGATGTCCATTAACACTTTAAAAAAAGGTCATAGATAGTGTTTATAAATGAACTAATAAAAAAATCACGCGCCGGGGATGTTCTGTCCCGCGAAGAACTGGTATATTTGCTTGCCTTGGAACCTGATTCTGTCGAAACTTACAACGTTATGGCAGAGGCAACTCGTGTTTCTAAAGAGCTGTCAGACAGCAAGGCAGAAGTTCATGCACAATTTGCGATCAATCTCGCACCGTGTCCTTGCGACTGTCTCTTTTGCTCTTTTGCTAAGATCAATGGCATCTTCAGCGAAGCAACAGAGCTGACTACGGAGCATGTCGTAGCCTACGCCCGCCAGTTCGAGGCTGATGGCGCGAATGCTGTTTTCATGATGTCAATGGCCAAGTACCCATTTGAACGTTTTATGGAAATGTCGAGAGAAGTTAGAAAAGACCTTAAGCCCGAAACAACATTGATCGCTAACGTAGGTGATCAGACGCTCAAAAATGCTGTCAGACTTAAGGAGGTTGGCTTTTCCGGCGTGTATCATGCCGTTCGCCTGCGTGAAGGAAAGGACACAAGCCTTTCGGTGGAAAAGAGAAAACAGAGTATCAACAACTTCAAAGAAGCCGGTCTTGAGGTCGGTACATGCGTTGAACCTGTGGGGCCGGAACATACAAACGAGGAGTTGGCTGAGATGATTGAGTTTACGGCTTCCTTTAATCCATCATACAGCGGTGCAGCCAGAAGGATACCTATACCAGGAACCTCAATAGCCAAACGTGGGGTAATCAGCGAAATGCGTATGGCCCAAATAGTTGCTGTTACCAGATTGGGAATGCCACGATCTGTTATGGGCAATTGTACACATGAGCCTTGTACTTTGGGTGCGATTGCCGAAGCAAATCTTTTCTGGGCAGAAGTCGGCGCCAATCCACGAGATATTGAGGCGAAGACAGAAAAAGGCAGAGGTGAAACCGTTAGTCGCTGCCAATCTATTTTTCATGAAAGCAATTGGGACGTCTGGAGCGGTCCATCACGTTACTACAATGGCACCAGATAGAAAAAACCATCGAACAAGGCTAATGCAGCAGACGCAAACGCCGCGCGGCTGATTAGCGGCGTTAGGGTACACTGAACAATATGGCGTAAGTGACGGAAATCATCTTATGGGCGGGGAGGAACAGACAATGCCTAACCTGTTGATATATAATTAGAGAAGAGGATAATTCTATAAATCAGTGAGAGAAGGAGGAACACATTGAATCAAGACATTAAAATCATGCCATGTCTAGACATGCAGAACGGGCGCGTTGTCAAGGGGGTCCATTTCGTGGACATACAAGACGCTGGTGATCCGGTTGAATGCGCACGAGCTTATTGTGAGGCCGGCGCAGACGAACTGGCGTTGCTGGATATCACAGCTACGGTGGAAGGTAGAGCCACCATGCTCGACGTAGTTAAACGCGTTGCCGAAGCTACAACAGTGCCATTTACCGTCGGCGGCGGTATCTCGGATGTTAAATCGGCCGAGTTGGTTTTAAGCGCGGGAGCAAACAAGGTGTCAACCAGCAGCGCTGCCTTTCGGAAGCCTGAACTGATCGAAGAAATGGTCAAAACACTTGGCGCTGAGAAGGTGACGGTGGCCATCGACGTTGACCAGAACTCGGCTATGCCCTCAGGCTATGAAGTCTATATTGATGGTGGACGCACAGCCACTGGCGCAGATGCGGTTGAATGGGCAAAGCGTGTTGACGGATACGGTGTTCCGGTTATTCTGCCAACAAGCAAAGCGGGCGACGGTGTGCAGACCGGATATGATCTGCCGGTGATCAGAGCGATTAAAGAAGCGGTCTCGGCAGATGTGGTAGCCTCCGGTGGGGCTGGGAATTTGGATCATTTCTATCAGGCCGTGGAAGCGGGTGCGACCATCCTGCTTGCCGCGTCTGTGTTCCATTTTGGGATCATTGGAATTAGCGACTTGAAGGACTACTTACGTGACCGGGGTGTTGACATTCGCTGACGCCTCCAGTGCATCGGATTTTTATCTCCCAACCATGCTAATCAGCTGACGCAAAGAACCGCGCGGCTGATTAGCGGCGTTAGCGGAGAATAAGGAGTAAAAGGAAAAGGGATTTGCTCTTCACTCATTTTGAAAACATCAGAGGTTAAAATATTCTGATTGTTACATAAACTCTAATCTTTATCCTAATATTTATTCAGCATAAAAGAGGAAGGAATGGCAAAGTTATTAAGTATTGATTTTTCCTACGAGGGGCCTTTTGGAAACAGGATGGCTGAGCAGTTATCCGAATTGGCCCATTCAATAGCTGAAGAACCCGGGTTCATGTGGAAAATATGGACTGAAAACCAAATCACAAAAGAAGCCGGCGGGGTGTATCTGTTTGCGGATGAAGAAACAGCAAGGGCATATATAGAGAAACATACCTCAAGGCTGAAAGCGCTTGGAATCTCTGATATTCGTATAAGGTTTTTTGATGTTAATGAAGAATTGTCAAAAATAACACAGGGGCCGGTTGAATAATACAAAAAGAGGGCATCAGCGTGTGGGCAGAATTAAGGTTACCCAAAATCCTGGGACACCATGCTAATTTCATAAAAGCAGTCTTATCGGAAAGGAAAACAATGTATTCCTATCGTATTTTTAATAAACTGAGGTCTGCCCTTTTGTTTCTTCTGCTCCTGTTGATACCACTACAGAGCTTAAAGGCGGAAAATCATAAATTGGAAAACGGTACGATTACGGCGATTCAAGATATCCGTGTAGGACATTACACAGATGCTGAAAGTTTGACAGGATGTACCGTGATCCGGTTCGGGGCTGAAGGTGTCCCAGCGGCTGTATCTGTGCAGGGCTCAGCACCTGGAACTCGCGAAACGGATTTGTTGGATCCCATTAACCTGGTGGATAAAATTCATGCCATTGTGCTTTCCGGGGGCAGTGCCTATGGTCTGGATGCCGCGTCTGGTGTCATGGTCTGTTTGGAACAGGAAAATATCGGTTTACCGGTGGGAGAGGGGATTGTGGTACCCATTGTGCCGGCAGCTGTACTGTTTGACCTCAACATAGGAAACCCCAGGGTAAGGCCGTCGGCAAAATGGGGGCTACTGGCCTGTCAAAAGGCGGACTCTTCACCGGTGCAAATGGGAAATGTCGGTGCGGGAACCGGTGCTACCGTTGGAAAACTCCTGGGCAGGAACAGAGCTATGAAATCAGGGCTGGGGTCGGCATTACTCCGTTTGCCTGGTGGGGTGTTAGTGGGAGCGCTGGTGGCGGTGAATGCACTGGGGGATGTTCTTGATACGGATACCGGGAGGATTCTAGCCGGCATCCGGGGAGATGAGGCGGGCTCTTTTCAGTCATCAGTTAAGGTTGTCCTTGACCAGGGAGTTAAGGATATCTTCCCCGGAACCAACACCACCATTGGTATTGTGGCCACCAATATCCCGCTTACTAAAACCCAGCTAAAAAAAGTTGCCCAGATGGCTCATGACGGAATGGCAAGGGTCATCAGCCCGGCCCATACTATGTATGACGGGGATACAATATTCGCAGTTTCTGTTCCGGTGCAAAAGGGTGTTCCGGAGGCTGCATCGGCTGATTCGGTGAATTTAGCAGGCACGGCTGCAGCCGAGGTTATGGCAAGGGCAATTATTAACGCTGTGAAGCAGGCGAAGTCTGTCAGAGACTGTCCGGCAGCATCAGACTGGAAGAAATAAAATAAGGTCAGGGCTGGGGTCGGACATTGTAAATCCAACTTCACTATTTAAAATGACAAAATAATATTTTTTAAATCCATTAGTTTTGTTCTTAGAGGGTTCTTTTTTATGGTAAAAAAATGTTTTTAAGGATTTTAATACCGAAGATTGCCCTTGATTCATGTTGAATCTATCTCGATAAATTCAAAGCCTGAATTAAGAGCGTTAAACTTTTCCGGATTCCAGGGACTGCATGCCTAATTCTTAAGCACTTTTACAGGGGCAACCTTTTACTTAACACAAAGGGGGGCTGGTGAAACATAAATATAATTTTCTAATATCGGTTATCTGCATTGTTCTTTTAAGCCGGTGAGTTTTCTTACTTGTAGATGGTTGATGATATGGTCATGGTTCACCCGGATATCTTCGAAGAATATGATGATGAAATAGAGCAGTATTGAAGTTCTGCTCGAAAGGAGCGCCGTACTTCAGAGCAGCCTTGCAGCTTTGAGGACCATAACGCCAGTGGCGTTATTTGAAGAGTGCTGTGCTTGAAGCAAAAGCGTAATGCTTGTGGTCCGTTGTCCGTTGCAAACTCCAAAAATTAAATCTGTTTTCACTTGATGCAAAGCCAAAAGCATAAAAGGCGGAGCATCAGATCGAATCTATATTCTCCTCAAAAATTTGCAAACATGGTATCCTTACGCTTTTTCATTTCATTCTTATTTTACATTTATTTGATCGGTAGGAAAACCGCAGTTTTTCAGCAATTCCTGGATAATTTTCTTAAAGTTGATTCTATTATTGAAATGTGTCTATAATATACAGTTTTACTGGACACCAGTTTTGAAAGTTCAGTGCTTAAATTTACCCGTCAGAAAAGGATAGTCATAATATGAACAGCTTAAATGGTCTTCAGACGTATATTAAAATCAGGACCCCCGAAGAAATTTTGGAAGCACTTAATCTACGCATGTCATCACAAAAAATATCAAGTCATGAATATTATATTATCAATCAGAATGATAGAACCTGTGTTATTACAAATGTTCCAAAAACATTATATGATAAAGTTGAATTGAGGAAGTATGAACCGCCTGCGAAGGTTGACAGGGATGCCAATGCTGTAATTACATCATTAAAAAATAATATTAGAAGATATTACCGTAAGACGCAGGGGTTTGATGAGTTTGCAAACGGGAAAGCGTTTCAGCTGAACCAGTCCTATCATAACAGTAAGGGGGTTTATTATATTGTTAACCCATTAAAAAATGTCATGAGTTTGAGAAATGAGCCAAAGATCGTTTTGGGATATGTGATAAATAAGAATCCTTCCGGGATCGTCATTAATGATAAAGTTATTAAAAATGACTCAATAACCTTAATTGAGTGGCAGGCTTGGAATTACATCGAAAACCTGTTGGTAGACATCTCCGGGTTTAGTGACGAGGGGAAAAAAAGGTTTGATAATAATTTCACTTCATGGGGGAAAGTAGATGATCACGTTTTTATTAATCCCCCGGATGAAACGGAATATTGGGGCATAGATTTTAGTAATTTTAATAAATTTGCAAAAGAGTTTGAACTGCATTTTGCAAGTCTATAGCAGAACTCGTAAATTGTTAGTACGATTTGTGAAGCTCTTCGCACACAGTGCGAGGCTTCTCGGTAATTAAGTCTGATTTCATGGCTGATGTCGCTTAGTCTTTCCCTGCGGTGAGTGCTAATGCGATACAAACCGGTCAGTATCCCCGATGAATCGGGATCTTTGTTTCACTCCGAATAGGATCCAGTATCAAGCCTTTCTCTCTTCCATCCAGCATCAGGTTTTAGGTCATTAGTTATTAACTGAAGTTCCTCCCTTGACGAATGGTGTATTATAGGTGAAAAATAAGAGGTATTGTTTGGGGAACTGAAAAACATTAAACAGGGTTTTTTTATTTTATGTTTTAACAATAAATCATAAATAAGTGCCATTTGAAGAAAGGGGTTATATTATGACAAAAAAGATATTTCCAATTATTTTATTAGTACTGGCAGGTGTTCTTTTCTTTTCCATGTCTTCTTTTGCTCAACTGGATGCTTTGAGAAAAAACCTGGGTAAGCTTGTTGAAGATCCAATGGGGGCAGTCAAGAAAACATCTTTAAGCGATATCGAGATCGGCCAGGGACTGAAAGAAGCGCTTAAGGTGGGAATCACCAAGGCGGTCAAATCAGTGAGTAAAGCCGGCGGATACTTGGACAATGCGGATATCAAGATCCCGTTGCCTGAAAAACTGCAGATGATGGATTTTGCTGTCGCAAGGTCGGAATGGGGCATCTGGTTGATGACTTTGTGTTGAGTATGAACCGGGCCGCTGAATCGGCTGCTCCGTCTGCCCTGGATATATTTTTGGAAGCATTGACGGCTATGAATATTGAGGACGTCCAGAATGTTTACAGGGGGGGGGACACCGCGGCAACCGGATATTTCAAGGAAAAGACCTATGATAAGCTGTCCACGGCTTTTCAGCCCCCGGTTGACAAGGCTTTGAAAGCGTATGATGTGACCGACAAGTTTAATACTCTGATGGATAAAGGCAAGTCCATTCCCTTTGTCGGGTCTGTGAATACGCTCAGTCCGGATGAGTATGTTATCCAAAAAGCACTGGACGGTCTATTTTTTATTCTAGGACAGCAGGAGGCAAAAATCCGGCAGGATCCTGCAGCCCGGGTAACGGATATTTTAAAAAAGGTGTTTGAGTAAAAATCGCAGCACTATTTGTTCGTGGTCAAAGGCAGTTAGTCATTCGACGCTGCTCATGACAGGCGGCTAACAGCCTAACGCTTGATGCTGGATGAACACTCATAACCGTCCGTTGTAGTTTACTGAAATCCCGATTTATCGGGGCTTCGCTCCCCGCGACAAGCTCGGGACAGGCAAGACGCTGAGTTCGCAGAGAAATATGTTGCTAAAACCAAAAAGCAGTCCTTTGCGTCCTGCGCGGCACTTTGTCGAAATGACAACCAAAAATTGACCCACGGTGATAACCGAATTTTGACCCACC
>CAYLYF010000084.1:0-18816 GCA_964387595.1 uncultured Thermodesulfobacteriota bacterium
CAACCATTTGATCTCTATGGGGTTGGTTTTTATTCGACGTTGGACGTTCGATGTTCAATGGATGTTTATCTTTTAAATAAGGTTCTTCAATAAAAATTAACGCTAAGAAAAGTCGGCGTATTTATATTGATAACCAACTGTTTTAACTTTACATTCTATAATAAATACTAAAAAGTTACCCACAGATTCTGTTGACGAAGCGAAAATATCAGCCGTTTGTTGCCGGATACTCCGGTCTTCAGGGAAATTTACAATCACTCAATAGTTATTTCATACATTGCCCGGGAACTTCCACAAGAATTAAAAGTTGGGAATCCCCGCCTTCTTTCCACAATCGGCCTTCTCCATGAAATCGGTAATACTCTCCTTTGCCTGCTTAAAGAAGGATCTATTAGTGAAAAACTTGTTATTATATCTATTGATCAGTTCCCTGAGCCATTTGTAAAAGTTTTAAACAGTTATCTCCAAGCGGTTGAATAAAAATTATCGGTTTTTTTAAGCATATTAGAGAATTTTCATAACGTGTAACCGTTGCGCAGCAAAGGCTGAAGCGGTACAATCAAAAAGTCAAATTTCAAAGTTAAAATACCAAATGAATGACAAAAAAGAAAAAAGGATAAAAGGGTTTGGCCTTGGTGTTTTTCAGTTTTATTTGATATTTTTAATTTGAACTTTGAAATTTCATTTTAATTCATTTAAATCGTTCAATCCGTTCAAACTGTTCTTGATGCGACAATATTAAAAAAATTGCTCTAGATTAAATTTACCCTGTCAATTACAATACCCCTCCCTCACATACTTAATTTTTTGTCTTTTCATCATTTTATAAGATTCCCCTCAAAACAAACAAATTATTTTATATCCATTTAAAACATTATGAAACCTGATATCTAATCATTTTTTTATCATTATTAAAAAAAATGGGGTTTACACTAATTACTTTCTTGACATATTTATACTTTCTTAGTAACTTTCGTAAACACGTACAAAATATAATTCATATCAATTAATAATAATATGCAAAAAACCATGACTACTGAGGTAAAAACCGCCACTGTCCCGATCAAAAAGCAGCAGTTTCTTAATACTGCCCAGGAACTCTTCTGTAAACATGGGATCAGACGAGTGACCGTCGATGAGCTGTGCGAAACTTCCGGCATCAGTAAGATGACGTTTTATAAATATTTCAAAAATAAATGGGATATTGGAAAAACAGTCATTGATATCATGTTTGATAAAGGCCTAATCTATTATCATGCGATGATTGTAGATGACATCCCTTTTCTGCAGAAAATTGAAGAGATCTTGAAAATCACAATGATTCAGATTCAGGCATTTGGCGCCCCTTTTATTGAAGACCTCACAGACAAACGCTCACCCCTGAATTCTCATTTTACAGAAAAACAAAAAGCCGTCAGCAGACTCTCCATTGATTTTTTCACTAAAGCAAAAAAAGAGGGTCATATCAACAGTGATATAAATATCCCTTTTTTACTTTTTATCCTTGACCGCACATCTGAATATTTCAATCATCCTGAACTCATATCTATAATGCCTGACACCAAAGAAAGGGGATACGAACTAGCAGCGTTTTTTCTACATGCAATTTCGAATAAAGAAAATAAATAAATTTAGTAGAGATATTCATCCGGCAATTTTTTCATCACTTAACTCGGGATTACGCTATCCCCGAATAGAAGGAGAAAAAATGAAATACAGACAATTATCCTTTATAATTATAACCTTAACTATTCTGGGGATCCTACTCTCTACCCACCAAAACATCTACGCATCAAGTCGGTACATGGATGATAAACTGGTTATCAACGGATTTATTAAGGAAACCGCCTATATCCGGACGGCCATGCAGGATCGTGAGGAAATGTATCATGACAATGACATTGATTTTTTACAGACAAGCGCGCTACTGGAGCTTCTTTATAAAGTAAAAAACGATGAAGATCTGAGTATTAATCTATTTGTGGGTTTTAAATACTGGTGGCAAAAAGCCCAGTATTTTGACCAGGACTACCGCAGAAGCATTCCGCACCATGAACGCAAAGACTGGGCCCATCCACGCAGCTTTCAGGATGATGTTCTCACCGAAACATATATTGATGTTTCAACCGGACCATGGAAAATCCGTCTAGGTAAACAGATCGTTATCTGGGGCCAGCTTGACCTCGAACGTGTCGCTGATGTGGTTAACCCCATTGACATCAGACGCGGACCTCCCGGAGTAAACACCTGGGAAGAAGTCAAACAGGGACTCTGGATGATCAGGCTTTTTTATCAGTCCGAACTTCCCGGCAACCTTCTTTTTGAAGCGATCTTTAACCCCGGAGATTATCAAAACTTTGAAACTCCATATGAGGGAGCACAACAGGGCGTAAAAGCTGCGAATACACGTTTCTTTGACCGTGACAAACAAAAATTCGGGATATATTCATGGAATCGGGAAAAATGGACCCGTGATGCACCTGGCTTTAACCTGAGTAATTATGAATTCGGTTTTAGAGTTCGCGGAAATACCTTCGAAATCGACTGGACACTTTTATACTGGAATGCCAGAGATGACGGCCCGGTTGCCAATCCGGACAAAATTAATGATTTCACCACGCCCTTTATTATGTCAGGTCTTCTTACAGCCATGACAGGTAATTGGGTCGAGCCCCCCGACTGGAGTGAATTTGAAAAAGTCTATTATTTTAAAAGATATCAGACCATCGGCGGGACCGCTCAGTACTACAACCATAAACTCTGGGATACAGTATGGCGCTTTGAGTGGTTTTATGAAATCGGCAGGCCCTTAAACAAAGGCACCAATGGAGACTCCGCGGCAATTTATGACTGGACAAGACGAAACATACTGGGAATGGCGATTCAGTGTAATAAAAAATGGAAGATCCCCTGGTTCACTAAAAATGTTGTTAATAATTTAATGCTTGAATCAAGCATCACCTATGGCTGGGAAAAAGTAATGAACCATGACCACGACCTGGTCCTTTCTGACAGAAATTATTACTGGAAAAACTCCTCCAATGATGTCGTTACCGTATTTCTGATGCAGGGTCTTTGTGACATGAGTTTTGTTTTTGTTTTTACCGGTAATTATTTTCTAAAAGTCAACAAGTGGCAGGCCATTCCAGTGCTTTCATATGTTTTTCCAGGCAACGGCTTGCGAGGAGATATCGGCTACGTAGCCTATGGCGGCGCCAATAAAGAATGGGTCCATACAACTGGATCTGTTTCCAGTCATGACCTGTTATTTTTACGTTTACGTTATGAATTTTAAAGAAACAATAATTATATTCAGGAGGCTAAATACATGATCAAAACAAATTTACTTATAAAATTATCCCTGGGAATCCTGGCTTTAATACTTCTTGTTTTCCAAATTTCAGCCTTTGCTGCTGAAGTCACATTTCCCATATCCGCTTATACCCCGGAGGAACTTTCAAAGGTAAGAGCCTGGGAAAAAACCTGGGCAGGTAAGACCATAGACAAAAGTAATATTGACGGAATTGCAGAGTTTATGCCCGCTTCATATGTCGGTATATACAAGGATCCTGAAAAGTGGGGTGCGCCGCCTGAAGGCTTATTTTTTAGTATTGTCCCTTATAAACAGATCATAGAGACAAAAGGAATGATAGAGGCAACCCAAAAATATTCGCCGCTGGTCAAAACAGATGAAAACGGTGTGATCATAAACACCACAGAAATTGCAGGTTTTCCATTTCCCGCACCCAAAACCGGGCTTGAGATTGCTTACAATACTGATTTCCAAACCCGTGGCGATACCTATAAAATGCATTGGCGGGGCCCGGTTATTGACCCTAAAGGACGAACCGACAGAATGTCTGATCAGGATTTTACTGAGATGTTTTTTATACACCGCGTAGATGTTGATCCCAGACCGGCCATTTTAAAGAACCCAAAAGGCTATCATAAAGGTCAGTTTTTACATGTCAACCTTCCTGCAGAGAACAATAATACCCGATTTATTTCCATGAGATTTATTGATGAAACAAAAGAGTACTCAGCGTATATGTATTTTGCCCAGTACCGGCGAATTCAAAGAATGTCACAGGCCGAACGTACAAACGCACTTGATGGAACAGATATGATCTATGATGATGGAAATATGTGGGACGGCAATCTTTCAAGAAATACCTATTCATACAAAGGGAAAAAAGAACTTCTCCTTGCCCGTCATCAGGATATTTCAAAGATAAAAAGAATTGCCGGTCAGGGGCTGGCCAATGGATACACCTTTGAACGCTGTAATACATACATTGTAGAGGTTTTAAGTAAAGATCCTGATTATATCTACAGCAAACGTGTTTGGTACATTGACCCGGAAACATACATCATCCACTGGCAGGAAATATACGATGAACTGGGGCGGTACTGGAAATGTTTTATGCAGCCGACTCAGGATTTCAAAACAGAAGGCGGTGAGACAAAAAATTTTATGGCGGCGAACGTACTCCAGGACTTTCAGCGCACCCATTCCGGCCACACCACCATCACAGCAAAGAAAATCGGGCAAAAAGTTAGCGCCAAGCTATTCAACCTGAGCAACTTACAGGACACCTATTAACGGATTTAAAACTATGCAGTCATTAAATAATCATAATGCAATTAATAAATCGTACAGAGTTCGAAAGATTACTACTCTTACATGTATCCTTTTATGCTGTTTTGCCTGTTCACGCTCTGAGCAGCAAATAAAAGCTCCTGATATAAAGATCATAACTCCAGAAAACATCCATGGGGTGATTGCTACTGACGATGCACACATTTGGTTAACAGGGAATTATGGAACCATTTTCCATTCTGCTGACAGGGGCAAAACCTGGGCAGAACAAAATTCCGGTGAAGAAGAGACGATTCTGTGTGACGGATCCTTTATAGACAACGAGATCGGATGGCTTGTGGGTATAAGCGGAACGATACTGCACACTGAAGACGGCGGTAAAACTTGGGTAAAGCAGAATACCGGTACAGACAAACATCTTTTCAGCATCAATTTTATTGATAAAGATCATGGCTGGGCGGCAGGTGAATGGACAACGGTGCTTCACACGGACAACGGCGGAAAAACCTGGCAAAGGCAGACTAAAGTCAGAGATTCGGCATTAAATAATATTGTTTTTACTGACAGGAAGAATGGATGGGTCGTGGGTGAGCGCGGTTTGATCCTGCATACCGATGATGGCGGTGAAACCTGGACCAAACAGACGCCTGAGGTTTTCGAACGGGAAACCATTGAAGATCTCCTTGAAAATCCGCCGCCGTCCCTATTCGGGGTTTTCTTTACGGACAAAAACAATGGTTTTGCCTGCGGTATCGAGGGGACAATTATCGCTACAAAAGACGGCGGTATAAGCTGGAACCAGATTCCTCCTGTAACGGATTACACACTATACACAATTTTCATTAAGGATAAAAAGGGCTGGGCTGTTGGTGATAAAGGAGCATATCTCATGTCTGAAGACGGTGGAACGACCTGGGCATATGATGAAACCATTATAAAATCAAAACAACCCTTCAGAGATATATATTTCACAAGTTTAAAAAATGGCTGGATAGCCGGCGGTGCCGGAACTGTAATTCATACAATTGATGGAGGAAAGACCTGGTCGTTTAGGTCCGGTCTTTCATACGCAATGGACTTTTTCCAAATGCCTAAAGGCCTGGAGTTTGGCGGAGGAACCGAATAAAGTTTAAAACCCTGATTCTAATTCACTGATTATTAAACGATAACCACATCCCGCATAAAGGGTAAGATCTTATTATGAAACGATTTGCAGATCTAATCATTGAAAAACGGCTCTTTTTTTTAATTGCAATCATACTGGTGACAATCTTTTTCTTTTACCAGGCATCAACAAAACTAACCATAAAAACAAACTTCAATGATCTTTTGCCGAAAAATCATTCATATGTAAATCTGCATAATGAGATCCGAAATGTTTTTGGCGGAGCAAATCAGATATATATCATGGTACAGGTCCGAGATAAAGAAGACGGCGGCAAATATGACGACATCTTCAATAATGAAACTTTAAATATTGTCAGATCGATCAGTAGGGACCTCTTGCTTTTTCATGCTGTTGACCGTTACAAGATCATGTCTCTGGCCAGTAACAAGATTAAAAATATAAAAATGACCGCGGGCGGAATGTCCATAAAGTCAATCATGTATCCAAGAGTTCCAAAATCAGATGAAGATATTAAAAAACTTAAATCTAATGTGTACGGAAGTCCCATGGCTTATCCGGCGATCGTATCCATGGATAGTAAAAAAACACTTATAACTGTAGATTTTTTTGAAGAAGAAATTGATTATAACACCTGCTTCCAGGAACTTAAATCGTTAAGAAATAAATATGAAGACGAAAATCATATCATTGCAATAACAGGAGAGCCGATGCATCTCGGGTACATCAACAGCTATATAAAAGATGTTTTAAAGGTTCTTCTGTACACCCTTATTGCAATTATGATTATGTTTTACATTTATTTCAGATCAAAACGCGGAATGATCCTTCCCATAATCGCAGCAATCGTCAGTGCCGTCTGGGGCCTGGGATTTTTAAGTTTACTCGGGTACAATCTTGATCCGCTGGTACTTGTTTTTCCTTTTCTTATCGCTGCCATGGCCGCTTCACATTCTGTTCAGGTCATAAAGCGTTATACTGAAGAGGCTCACCACATCGGAGATGTTAAAGAATCCTGTAAAAGTGTTATTGAGCATCTGTTTGTACCGGGTTTTGCAGGTATTTTAACGGATGCTTCAGGTATTATCGTTATTGCACTCACCCCCATTCCCATCCTTCAAAAAATATGCCTTTCATGCGCTTTCTGGGCCTTTGCTACCGTAATTATTGCAATGATCCTTGTACCAATATTATTGTCCTACATGCCTATAAAAACATCTAAAGAAGGGAAAGGATTCCTGGACCGTTTACTCAACAAAACAGGTATATGGGTTGTTAGATGGGGGAAGTATCCGGTTTTGATTATTTCATTTTTACTGCTTGTGTGGGGAAGCTTTCATCTCAATGACCTTACCATTGGAAATTCCGTACCCGGATCAGAAGTCCTCTGGCCCTGGCACCGGTATAATGTGGACTCATTCAGACTGACATTTGCCATGCCGATGCTCAATCCTTTATATGTCATTATTGAAGGAGACGGTAATATGGCAATTGCGGATACGGCTGTGATCCGTGACGTACTTAATTTTATGCGGTACATGTCCAAGACACCGGATATGCGGGTCATTTTCCCCATGTCCTATCTAACGGCTATACCGACTTATAATCAGATGATGAGAGACAATGATTTTAATTGTTATTTTACCCCAAAAGACGATGACAAACTTAAAGCCATTTACCGCAATATCGTTGACCAGGCCGGACCCGGTACCTGGGATATGTATGTGGATGCCAGTGACAGTAAAACAAATGTTGTGATCTACTGCCGGGACAAAACTTCCGAGACGATTAAAATAGTACTTGACCGTATTAATGACTACATCAGAAACCAATCTCCTTTCGGTAAACGTCAAAGTGATATAGAGCGTCACGGATTTGATAAGTTCATCTACTGGGTGGATGGATTTTTCAGAGAAAAAGAAGAGCCGATCCCTGAAAAAATACTCCCGAAAGGTGTCCCCACAGTTCATTACCGGCTTGCCGGCGGTGCTGTCGGCGTACAGGCAGCGATCAATGAAGCTTTGACCCTATACCAGATATGGACATTTATCCTTGCACTTACAACAGTTTTCATTCTCTGTTCGTTTATTTTCAGATCTTTTTTTGCCGGATTTATTATCACTGTTCCGCTGATCCTTTCAAATGTACTGGCCTTCACTTTTATGGTGATTAACAACCCTCCCCTGCCGCTGACAACGGCGACCCTGCCCGTCGCTTCTGTGGGAATCGGTTTTGGCGTTGATTACGGCATCTATCTTGTCAGCAGAATTATTGAGGAATATAAATCAAGTCAGTCTCTTGAAACAGCCATAAGTATCGCACTGGGTACAACAGGTAAAGCAATTGTCTATATTGCCACAACTCTGGTCTGCGGGATCGTATTCTGGTTTGTTTCTAAACTTATGTTCCAAGCGCTGATGGGACTTCTACTTGCCATTATACTTCTTTTAAATATGCTTGGTGCTCTGCTCATCATACCCAGTATTATTTCATTATTTAAACCAAAATTCATTACCAACATAAAATAATCCAACAGGAGAATAAAATGTCTGACCTGAAAGCAATTTCTGAGATACTAATTAAAAAAGGTAAGGTCAGGGGAAAGCCGGTTGCCATAACACTTTTCCGTGAAGCCCCACCATCATCCTATGAGCCGATCAAGGAGGAACCCTGTACAATCGTACGTCATGCCATGGATAACAATAAAGCTGTGTACTTTGACGCCGACCACCACGACTGTCTGGTCGGCGCATATCACTGCGGAATGGTGCCGGGCAAGCAGGAAATTATGGCGGGTGAATATCTATCCAAAACCAGCAGCTTTTTTACCTATGAAGGCGCCGCCCGCTTAAAAGCCGGCATGGTCAACCTTCCCCCCGGAATGGTAAAAGCCATTGGTGCCGCGCCGCTTGATAATGTTCCGGAGGGTGTTGATGTTGACTGGATAGTGGTTGTTGCCAACCCCCATAATGCAAACCAGATTGCAGGCTGCAGAGTTGTACAGGATGGATTTTTGCCCTATGGCGGATTCGGTACTTCGCTTTGCGGTGAAATATTTTCAAATCCCTGGCACAAAAAAAACCTGATCATAACCTTTGGTGATTTTGGCGGAAGAATGAATAACAGAATAAAACAGGATCAGCTTTTTGTCGTGATTCCAATAGAATTTGCCGATACCATACCCAAACTTTTTGTGGATATGAAAATTGATGTAAATACAAATCTTGCTTTTACAAAACCGGAAGGATCTCCTTTCTGGAATAAAAAAGGTGTAAAAACTGATGATTACGTAAAAGAAGCTGAAAACCCGGATATAGAAACCGAATCCCCAGTATATACAATGGACTGGGACGATGAAGCCAAAGAACTGGCCAATAAAGCTCCAGAGGGAATGACCGAGTTCATCATAGAAAACTCGGAGAGCTATGCCCGGCAAAAAGGCCACCCAAAAGTTTCTAAAAAATCAATTTCAGAACAGATGGAAGAAATGGGTATGAATCTGGAAGACATGTTGTCGGAAATGTAAGTATAAATTCATTATTTAATACTGGAGGGACTATGAGTATAAATAAAGACTACGCAAAACAGTTCAAAGAAATGGGCTATAAAAGAAAACCGATCGCTTTTAAATTATATAATAAGATCCCAGAAAATGCGGAAGACTATGGTGAGGACATGTCATTTATGTGCGCCATATCAGCAGAAGCCTGGGAAGAAAACAAAAAGCCATTTTATATTACCAACAAAAACAGTCTTTGCGGCGGTCCCCTCTACGCAGGAATCGGTGCCAGAAAAATTGACAAGGAAGAATTCGACGGCGGGATGTCCCAGACAATCGGTGAAGGCTGCGGCTATGAATCACGTATGCAGTTCAGAAGGGTCAACCAGCAGGTATCCCACAGGTTCCTTCCTCATAAATATCTTCTTATCGGGCTGCTGGAAGATATCGAGGAACCGGATATTGTGATGATCGTTACCGAAGCCTACAGAATAATGCGTCTTTGCAAAGCCTATACCTGGAAAACAGGGGAACTGGTACAGGGCTTGTCAGGATCCGCCTGGTGCACCTGCTCTTTTCCGCATGTGTATGAAACAAAAACTATGTCATTTGCAACCGGTGATGAGCAATCCCGTATTTTAATGGGACTTGAAGAGGGTGAACTTTCCGCTCTTATCCACTGGGAAACTCTGCCGATCATAATGGAAAATTATAACAACATACAAACCGGACTCATGGGAGTCTGACAAAAACAAAAGGAGATTGACATGTCCTATTTTATAACAGACCGATGCTTAATCTGCGGAACATGCTGGGAAATCTGCCCGACAGGCTCAATTGAAGAATATGACTGGTATTATAAGATCGCTGATACATGTGTTGAATGCGGAGCTTGCGCCCGGGTCTGTCCCAATGCGGCAATCACTAAAAAAAACGCTTAAAATTCTGATCATAAAGAGAGGCTGTGATCATGCAGGGAAAAACAGTTTTAATAACCGGTGCTGACGGTGACATCGGCAAAAATACGGTTAAAGGCATTGCATTAAAAGGTGCGCGGATCATTATGGCGTGCATTGACGTGGACCAGGCAAAACCGGTACTGGATAATATTGTTCATGAGACAAAAAATAATAATATTGAGATAAGACAGCTTGATCTTTCGTCCCAGAAAAATATTCGAAAATTTGCTGAAGATTTCACCGCAAAATACAGCTGTCTGGATATCCTGATTAATAACGCCGGAGTTTTTTCTTTAAAAAGATTTGAGACCGAAGACAATTTAGAAAGAACGATCGGTATCAACTATTTCGGCCATTTTCTGCTGACCCATCTCCTGCTTCCGGTTATTCAAAAATCAAGGCAGGGACGAATCATAAACATTTCATCGGACTCCTATAAACAGGCCAAATTCAATTTAGATGACTTGCAAACCAAAATTAAATATCAGGGGATGAAGGCCTATCCTGCATCCAAGCTTGCTCTGATCCTTTTCTCTCAGGAACTGGCTGAAAGATTAAAGACTGACAATATTACCGTAAATGCCGTGCATCCGGGTCATGTTTCAACTGGAATCTGGAATATGTGGGAAAATCCTAAATGGTATCAATCTCTGGCAATTAAAATCCTGAATAAGTTTCTGATTACTCCTGAAGAAGGTGCTCAAACCAGCATTTATCTTGCAGTATCAGACGAAGTGCAGAGCATTACCGGAAAATACTTTTCAAAAAAACAACCGGTGAAGTTTACCTCAAAATATAATACCCCGGAAATACAGAAAAAACTCTGGGCACTCAGTAAAGAATTAACGGACCTCACCTAGCACAGGCCTGAACTCATGAAATTAGTAATCGCCGAAATAAGAAGGAGAAAGTAGTTATGTTAACCGTATTTATTTCTGGAATTGCAATTCTGCTGATCATTCTCTTAATCATCTACAGTACAAAATACAGAGGTCTGCCGCAGAATGATTTTAATCCAATTGTGCTGTGGATCAGGGCCGGAATCTATTTTTGTACCTGCTTAATGATTTCATGGATTACCGGAACCATGACAAAAATTCTGGATAGCCCTCTAGTCACCCCGGACCAGCTGCAAAACCCTGTATGGATTACCTGGACTGCCGGCTGCTTTATACTCGTATTCGTGGCTTACTGGATCGTATGGGCCGGAATGACACTTACCTTTAATCGAAAACGTTATTTGATCACACAAATATGTTTTGGTTTGATCTGGGGAATATGCACGGGTCAGATGTTTCTGGTCATTTGGAACTTTTGCGGAATATTTGACTGGCCGTTATGGGGAAGATGGATCCTGGGATATGGTTTGATAAGCTTGTATATGGGCTTATGGCAGGATCTTGTATGGGATGTATATGTTGTACCCGAGCATGACACCCCAAGATCAATCATGCGGAAAGTATGGATGTCGCATACCCCGAATATGTTTATATGTCTTACATATTTAGCGCTGTATGATAACCAGATCATATTTATTATATTGCAGACTTTAGCGCTGACCGGCGCGTCCATATTTTTAAGGTTTCCTCCCTTTTGGGAAACTGTGGATGTCACAGCACCGAGAACGGCTCCGGGGCTTTTTGGGCTGCCGCATGCTGTTGGATATATTCCAAAGGAAGATTAAACATATATGCAAATTCGGTAATTAGAGAAGAACTACTGGCAGTCTAAGGAACAGCCGGGGTATTTCCGGTAAAGCCATAAAAGAAAAGTGAGGCAAGCACATTAGAGCGCTCCTCTACATCAGGTACGGCTTTAACAAAATCCGGGTGGTTTAGTTGCTCATAATGACTGTTAAGCATAAACATCATCACATCAATATTAATATCTTTCCGGATATGGCCCTTGAGTTGTGCGTCTTTACAGAAATCAATGGTCATTGTCCTGATTTCCTCGAGCTTTTCATTAAAATATGAGAACAAGGGTGAGCCCTTATCAGAAATATCCAGATAAAAAGCCTTACCGATTGCGTGCGTCTGTGATCGGCTGATTAAAAGTATATTTTCAATTTTTGTCGAAAAAGGACTGTCTTCTTTCAGCATTTCATAATAATGTTCTTTCCCCTGGCTGTAAATACAATCAATCACATCCTTTGCCATAGCAATTTTATTTTTAAAATATTTATAAAAAGTCATCTTGCTTACATTGGCTGTTTTACAAATCTCATCAATTGTTATTCTTCTAAAACCGTGTGCGCTAAATAACTCAGTCGCAGTTTGAATGAGCAGCTGCTTTTTTTTTGGAAGATTTTTTAGTTCAGAACAATTATCCATATTTCACCTTTAAATTTTAAGTCTCTAATTTAACTTGAACCCATTACTGTTGTCAACAGTGATCCTAATATTTTTTTAATGTCGAAAATAACTTAAACCATAAAACAGTTGCGGAATCATTCATTTTGGTAAATCATGGAAGAGAAGTGAAACAATACTTTATTTTTTTAAAAGTTGATCAAAACCATGACACAGCAATCACTTAAAATTCTTGGGAGCACCTTTGAAGAAGCAACAAAATATATTGCTAAAGAATTTGGTAAAGGCAGCTACCATGCCGCAGGAATATGCCGTGAAATATTTAAAAACGGTAATGTAAATATCAGCAATGCCAAAGAGTTTGAAAACTCAAAGAAACTTGGACGCTTAGTTGAAAAGAAAATATCATTAAATACCGGGAAGATATTTGATACCATATTCGATGGAAATACAACTAAATACATAACTATACTTAAGGATGAGCTTAAAGTTGAAAGCGTCCTGGTCCCGATGAAAAATTATACGACACTGTGTATTTCTTCTCAGGTCGGATGCAGATTTGGATGTGTTTTTTGTGAAACAGGCAAAAACGGTTTCATCAGAAATCTTACCACTGAAGAGATCGTTGGCCAGCTTTATAACGCAAGATTTCATCTTAAAAATAGATCAATTAAAAATATTGTTTTTATGGGTATGGGTGAACCGCTGGATAACACGGATAACGTAATAAAAGCCATCAAAGTTTTTAGTGACCAGCGCTGTTTCAATATCCCGATGAAAAACATTACCCTGTCAACTATTGGCATACCGGATCAGCTTCAGTTTCTAGGGTCAAACCTAATTCCCGGTCCAAACCTTGCCGTATCACTTAATTCCGCAACTGATCATATCAGATCTAAAATTATGCCGGTTAACAGGAAGCATTCGTTAAAAGAACTAAAAAAAGCATTACTGGCATACCCGCTGCGAAAAAATTCAATCCTATTTTTTGGATATGTATTAATGGAAGGGATGAATGATTCTTACCGTGATGCCCGGGCTCTCATTGACTTTATTGTCCCGTTTAAGGCCAGGGTAAATATTATTCCATTTAATCCGAATTCGTGTGATGGAATAAAAACACCATCATACCTTAAGGTCAAAGAATTCTCTAAATGGCTTTCAGAAGAATCAGTATTTGTCCGGATGAGAACATCAAAAGGAAGCGGCCTGATGGCTGCCTGCGGTCAACTGGGTCAAAATATTGGAAAACGAAAGGGATAGCTTATTAACAGCAGTTCTGCCCTGCACACATAATACTTCATTAATTTTTATCAATACTTTCAAAAAGCAGATTAAAGACCCCGCGAACCTTTTCTGCACACTCTTTCTTATCTTTAATAAGTCCATTCATCCAATAAATGGTATACATGGTATAAACCGCAAAAACTATTTCTGACATATTATCAAGGTCAACATTTTCCCTTAATTCGCCTTTGTCTTTAGCTTCATCAAGCAGCTGTTTAATTGACTGCATCAGCAGCATTTCATTCCAGTTCTTTCCGGTTCCCATTTTACAAATACGTTCACGGACAAGCACTTTCGCAAAGCCTTTATCCCTGAATATATATTTGAGATAAGTAATGATAAGAAGTTCAAGTTTATCAACAATCGTTTTCATGTCACCGATATTCTGCTGGATTTCATGGCGGCTCTTAACCATCTCTCTGTCAAGATAATAAAGCAGAACATCTTCCTTTTTCTCAAAAAAATTATAAAATGTTCCCTTTGCCACTCCGGCTTTCCCGGTGATATCCTCAATACTTGTTTGATCAAAACCCTTTTCAATAAAAAGCTCAAGAGACTCTTTTAAAAGCCTTTCTTTTTTCTCTTCTTTTTTTGACTCTCTAATACCAGTCATAATTTTTCCTGTTTCATATATGTTTATTTAAAAGATTTAAAAAGTTAATTAACCTAGTGAGTCAAGATATTTTTCACCAAGCCTTACAAATTCAACCCATCTTTTCATAGGATAGGAATGCGTCTGTGTCTGATTTTTTATATTCTTCCATAAACAAGCAACAAGCCATCTTTTGAGATTATCCGGTTCACCCAGAAGCGTAATAATCTTTGATTCCTTTTCACCGTCATCACTTAAAGGATTATTAATGTTTTTCCAGTAATTTTGAAGGATTTTTAGATACAGACCGGTAATTTGTCTTCTTCCGGTGATATTTTTATCTTTATCGGGCAGATTTCCTCTCCAGATCATACATCCGATACTACTCACCAGGATATCAACTCTTCTGATAAATTTAAAGTGACAGGCAGGCTCAGAGGAACCGCCCACATCAACCAGAAAATCTCCGGCCTTTCCTCCCATCTCTTGTTTTATTTTAGATTCCAGTTCAAGCATTCGCCTGTAACTGTCTTGGGGTAATTGCTGAGCTAAATTTGGAAACAAACTTACCTCTTTATCATTATTATTACTGCCCCAAAAAGAGCAGTTTAAAAATCTAGAGGATAAACCGATATAAGTCCTTTCAACAAGCATGTCCTTTAAAGGATCTTTACTGCCCAGAAATCCATAAACTTTTTTGACTGTTTTTTCAGAGCCTTTTCTGTAATAAGAGGTATCATCCGGTGATACATCAGCCAGCCAACCTTTTAAAGCATCAGCATAGTCAATAAATTCCTGTCTTCTCTGGGGAGAGACCTGATAATGCAGGCGTAATGCAGTATTTTGCCTGCCGCCGATAATATCACAGATCTCAAAAACTCTTTCAGGATAATCATAGCGCCAGATACAGCAAAAATCTGCTGCAACGCGTTTATCCATCTGCTCCGGGCTAAGGGGAGATAATTTAAGTTCCATCTGATTAATGATCTCAAGGTCACTGTCAGACCCGAAACCGTTCCTTAGATTATGATCATGGAATTTTCCTTCTTTAAGAAGGTGTTTTATAACCCTAAAGGGAATCCCATCATTTTTAAGCACGATTTTACGAGAAGTTAAAAGCGAATGTTCCATTTCCAGCTAATCCTTTTGATATCACGGTTTTATGAAATTGCAGGTTTAATTATTGACATTGTTATGATATGTTTTTAATTTAATTATTCAGCAAATAGAAGAATTTTAACATAAAATGTCAAAAAAATCCTCAATAATACTATATTTTGCTGCCGTACTCATACTCAGCTGCGGATTTATTGTAACTGTCGGCTCATTTATCCTTAAGGATCTAAAATATTATGCTAAAAACACCTTTGATCTAATTGAACAAAAAACAGGCTATATAATTACAGTTGATGATATTGATCTGACCATCATAAAGGGTGCAGGCTTAAGAATAAATCATTTAAGTATTACTGAACCAGCAGAAAAGCGTAATCTTCTCAGCTGTAAAAATGTTGAGCTGCAGATAAGAATACTTCCCTTATTTAAAAAAGAAATCGTTGTCTCCAGACTTATTTTAAATAGTCCTGAATTCTCAATCACCGGGAAAAAGGATGGTGACTGGACAAAAGTCAGCCTATTGCCCTTCAGTTTAAATTATAAATCCACGGATAAGGATCATTTTCGTTTTATTTTTGCTCCCCGAACAATCATACTTCGTAATGGCCGGCTATTATATAAAAACAGCATTCAAAAGGTGTTCACCAGTCTAGATGATATAAATGCTGAAATAAGAGTATTAATAAATAAATCCGAATATATCCTGAATGCCTCGGCAAAACACTTTCAGAAAAAGGCTACCGGAGATATCTCTATAGACAGCCGTTTCACCCTTTCTGAAGCTGATCTTGATCTGCAAAATATTTCTTCGGAAGGAATCATCAATCTGAGTTCAATACCCGCATCAGGATTTATACCGGATATTAAAAAGTTATTAAATAAAAAGTATCACGGTGCTCTATTAAACGGCGATGTCCACTTTACCCTTTTACCCGGTTTGAAATTTAAGGCATCCGGCCGTATTCAACCTGATTTTCCGAACCTGTCATTAAAAGAGAAATCAATTATTGAATTTAAATCAAGGGGCAGTCAAGACAAAATTTTTATTGATAATCTTGATTTTAACCTTTCAAACAGTCTGAATCTTTCCTGCAGTGCAAACCTACTTAAACTAACTTCCGAAGTTCCGGAGATTAATGTTTTGTTAAATGAAGGAAGCATCGATATACCTTTTTTAAAAGACATACTTAACAGCCATACTTTACCGGGTCCTCTTTCTTTCCTATTTAATAAATTTGAATCAGGCAAATTATTTTTCACAGACACCACAATAAAAAGCCCGGCCCGGATTATAGAACAGGATATCCCCTTTTTAATAAACGGCAGCTGCCGGCTGGCTAACAGCAGGATCCATATTTATAAAGATTTACCTTTGGTCAATATTATAGATTCAAATTTTTCATTTACAAATAAGTCTATAACCGGTACCGCCGAAATAACAGCTTTTGAAAATGATAATTCAACCGTAGATATAAACATCAGAAATCCATTTAACAAACCAGCTGCTGTAGCTAAAATCAGCTCCAGATGTCCCATTAAAGATATTGACGTTCTGCTTAAACAAAACGTCTCAAGCCCCCTTCCCCAAACCTTTTTTCAGGGTATATCCGGCGTCATTACCAGCGTTACCACAGTTGAGTATAGTAAAAACTTAAAATTAACCTCGATAATTGACCTTTCTTCATCAGAATACAAAATAACGGACCACCTGTTAAAACCGAAAAATCTCAATAATTTTCTTCAATTAAAGTCAGAAACAGTTAAGGGGACAGGTGATATAAATTATAATTTTAGGATAGAAAACTCTCTTGAATTAACGGGCTCATTAAATATACCTGCTCCCGTTTCAATAAACGGAACCTGTAAATTTAATAATTTTGATATGGGTTGTCTTAGGTTACCCTTATTTCCGGAAACACTTGACCTGTCCGGCAGAATCAACGGTAATAGCACCTACCGGTTCCCCTCACTAAAAAAGAATGTGCTTCCATTCTCAGGAAAATTTAAAATTGATGGATTAACTTTAACAGACAAACTAAGCTCAAAGAAACTCATTACGATTAATACATTAACTGAAGTGACCGATCAAAACATCCGTATTGACCCTCTCAAAATGGTTGTTGGCGTTTCTGATTTAACAGCCAACGGGATATTTTACTCTGCATTACCGCCAACAGGCAGCCTTTCTTTTAATCATGATTTCCTGGATATTGATGATTTTATTAAGGTAATCTGCACAATAATTAAACGTATTCCCAAAAAAGAACAACCGATAAAAGATCCGCAGTTAAACCCTTTTCTAGGGACGGATCTTGACATTGATCAAAAGGTTAAAAAAGGCAATTTTTTAAAATGGGATTTTGATAATGCAACATCAAGATTTTCGCATATCGGCTCTACACTGACATGGTATGATATTAATTTAAGTATCGGAAAAGGGTCGGCTCAGGGAAAAGTAATTTATGATTATATAAACCCGGGTAAATACAGGCTTGAACTTTATCCAACAAAAACTGATCTTGATTTTACAACACTTATACCGGGCTTTAAAAAAGAAAAAAAGCTTACGGGTAAAACAAATCTATTCGGGAGCTTTACCTCAACTTATAAAAAAGGCGCTGAGATCATTCCAAACATGAAAGGGCTCTTCAGCCTGCAAATTAAAAACGGTATCATTAGACGTTCAAAGCTGGTTTCAAAATCAATCGACAAAGTGAGCTTTTCTAAAAAGATCAGCCCTGAAGCTCCAGAAAAGATCTATAAGAATATGCCCTTTGATTCGCTGGATGCCGATTTAACCCTGCAGGATAATATTATTAAAACTGATGATCTAATATTAAAAAGTCCGGCACTTAACCTGACAGCTATCGGTTCAATTAACCTTAACGAAAGTGAAGTTGATTTTATTGTCGGGACTCAGGTACTGAAAACAATTGGTAAGATCCTGGGAAATATTCCGATTGCAGGAGATCTTTTTACCATTGATAACAAAGCCTTAACGCTTGGCTATTTCCATGTAAAAGGCTCTTTTGACAATCCATCGATCAGCGCACTGCCATTTAAATCTCTGGGTTTAGGTATTAAGAGATTTTTCACGTCTATTCTTGATATCCCGATGATTTTTATTCCGGATAACCTCTTTGAGAATACGGTTAAAGATGAAAACCCGCCTAGCCGGTAAAATTCTGAAGAAACTCAGCCCAGTTTATATCAGGAACAAAGTTATAGGGCGGATAAAAATCTCCATGTCTTGAGTAAAGGCCATACACAAAAGTGAATAACCCCGCCTACAAGGCGGGGCATCTAAAATAATTTTAACTGCCTT
>CAYLYF010000085.1:0-17883 GCA_964387595.1 uncultured Thermodesulfobacteriota bacterium
TCTTTCACTCTGAGGGTTTTTTTTTAGGCTGAAAATCGCTCAGCTTAGGTTTATGATATAATTTATAATTTTAACCCGAGGATATGTTTTGGTATTGTATTTAAGAAAAGGATAAGAAAATGAGTAAAGTTCTAAAAGAACATGAATCACTTCCTGAAGTTTTGACCTATCGCAGTTTTGAAGAACAAAGAGCGCTTGCCGACCAGACGCTTAATTGTAAAGAAAAGATGATCTATTATCTGGGTGGTGTGGAGAACCTGACCGATGTGTTTAGTGAAGAGTATGAGCGGGATTTTTACATCCCCACCCGTCTGAAACGGGGGATCGGGCTGAAGCTGATCATTCCGGATTCAGAGATGCTTAAGACCTATCAGGAAACAGATGTTCAGCAAAATCGGGAGACCCGTGCGCTAACACCGGACCTGATGATGGATTCATCCTTTATGATTCATGACGATACGGTGGTATTTTTCGGAGAACCGGAGGAGCACTATGCGCTGGAAATAAAGTCGCCGTCACTGGCCCGGGCATTAAAGACAATGTTTAATAATGCCTGGAAGAATACGGATTAGATCTTGTCTGAGGGGGAGGATCTGCAGGGGTCAAAGACCGTTGTTTTGTCCGGGGTAGTGATACTCATCCTCGAGCATACCGTATCTGTAAATGTCGTAATAGTCTTTTGACCAGTAGAGCTCTTTTCGGTAGACGGCTTCCTGTATAAACTTCATTTTTTCAAGAAGTGCAATGGACCTTTTATTGAATTTAACTGCATGAGCGAATATCTTATGCAGATTCAGATTATTAAAACCTGTCAGCATTAAATGATGAAGGATTTGTGTCCCATGTCCCTTTCCAAAAAGCTCGGGATTTATGATGATGGAAAGTTCCCCGCATCTGTTTTTTAAATGGATATAATGAATGAGCCCGATGCCGGCCGGTTCAGAGCCTGTTTCTCCGGTGCTGTAAAAAAACATATGAGAACCCGCGGCATGCTCTTTTTTATGCCAGTTTACAAGCTCATCAAGTGACATTGGACGGTGCAGAGTATAAAGGTTTTTGTGTACGCCCTCATTTTTCAGCCATTGCTGAAGATGTCCGAGTTTTTCTACTTTCAGGGGCTCTATTTTTAATCCGGGCAATTGTTTTTTCATGGATATTTGTTTCCCATAATTATTATAAAGCACAGTGAATTAAGTGAATTATGTTATACTAACATAATCTGTTTATTAATGTCTTGGAAAAACAGTAATCGATATTTCTAGAAAGAGAGGGATAAATGATCTCAAGAAAAATTATGCTTAATGAAAGCGATATACCCAGACAGTGGTTTAACCTAGGTGCGGAGTTGAAAGTGCAGCCTCCTGTGGATATGGATGGAAATCCTATCGGTCCGGATGCTCTAGCTAAAATTTTCCCGATGAATTTAATAGAACAGGAAATGAGTACCGAGCGGTGGATCGATATTCCTGAAGAGATCCTCGAAATCTTGTATCGCTGGCGGCCGTCACCGCTCAGACGTGCGACCTATCTTGAAAAGTATTTAAAAACCCCGGCACGCATTTACTATAAGGATGAGAGCGTCAGCCCGGCCGGAAGTCATAAGCCAAACTCTGCGGTTGCGCAGGCCTGGTACAATAAACAGTTTGGTATTAAGAACATCACCACAGAGACCGGTGCAGGACAGTGGGGCGCGGCACTTTCCTTTGCCTGCAAGCTTCTCGGGCTTCAGTGCAAGATATATATGGTTAGGGTAAGTTATGAGCAGAAACCCGCACAGAGGAACCTGATGAATATCTGGGGGGGCAACTGTGTGCCAAGCCCCAGCATGGAAACAAAAGTGGGCAGGGCGATTCTGGCAAAGAACCCGGAGACTCCCGGTAGTCTGGGTATTGCAATTGGTGAAGCGATTGAAGCGGCCGTGTCTGATGAAACGGGAAAAACACGTTATGCTCTTGGAAGCGTTCTTAATCATGTCATGCTGCACCAGACGATCATCGGTCTTGAGGCAAAAAAACAGCTTGGGTCAATAAACGAGAAGACACCCGATATTGTTATCGGCTGTGCCGGCGGTGGAAGTAATTTTGCGGGATTATCCTTCCCTTTTGTGTATGATAAGATGAACGGTGATGATATACAGATAATACCCGTTGAGCCTGATGCCTGCCCGACAATCACGCGCGGACCGTTTGCTTATGACTATGGTGATACCGGCAAACAGACACCTCTGCTTGCCATGTATACTCTCGGCCATGCTTTTGTGCCGCAGCCCATTCACGCCGGGGGTCTTCGTTATCACGGAATGTCACCGCTTGTGAGCCAGGCGGTGAAAGAAGGTCTTCTTGAGCCTCGTTCCTATAATCAGTTAAAGTGTTATGAATCCGCTATGCTGTGGGCAACGACGGAAGGTACGGTTTGTGCTCCGGAAACAAGCCATGCAATCGCAGCCGTTATTGATGAAGCAGTAAAGGCGCGGGAGGAACAAAAAGAAAAGGTTATTATGTTTTGTTACAGCGGGCACGGTCTTCTGGACCTGAGCGGCTATGACAAATACCTCAAAGGCGGTCTCTCCAACTATCGTCTTCCTGATGAAGATTTGAACAGTTCTCTTAATGAGATTGAAGATTATCCAAAACCGTCTGTTTCATAGACGCTTGTTGGTCTGAACAATATGTATACAGAAATTATATATATCTGAATTATGACTGAATTATGAGACGTGGCGTCGGGAGAGAGAAGGGTCTTGTGGTAGAAAAACAAAAAGCAGTTTTTAGTGTGCAGGTTGATAATGACAGGACAATCGTCAGGGAGTGGCGGTTTGCCCCCGGTTCTGAAACCGGCTGGCACTGTCATAAAAATGATTTTATTGTGGTTCCGCAAACAGAAGGGACACTTCTTCTCCAGACCAAAGTAGGGGAGAGCACAAAAGAGCTTAAGTCGGGGTGCTCATATTTCAGAAGTTCCGGAATTGAGCATAATGCAATTAATATCGGAGAGAATGATATCATTTTACTGGAAGTTGAATTAAAAACTTGATCAGGATCATCTTTCTGTTAATCAAATGTCAAAGACTAAAGACCAAGTGACAATAAAAGAGTAAAAAGGAGCGAGTATGACAGACATTAATACCGTTACAGGAACAATTAAACCCGAAGAACTTGGCCGTACGCTGATGCATGAACATATTTTTGTGCAGTACGGCAAACCGTCGCCTGAAACCATGCATCCGGGTCCTAAATTCGATGAGATTATGTCTGCCTGTACCGGTTATATTGATCAGCTGAAAAATTACGGGGTGGCTTCAATTGTTGATCCCACTACGGTTGATCTGGGGCGCAATGTTCCGCTGATGACTGCCCTGGCTGAAAAGACCGGATTCAATATTGTTTGCTGTACCGGTATCTACAGTGCGGGAACCTATATTAACATGTGTGAAGAGCTTGGCGGGGGTTGGGAGAGAATTGCAGAGCTTTTTATCAAGGAGCTGACAGAGGGGATTGACAATACTTCGGTAAAAGCCGGGATCATCAAGGTGGTGACCGGATATCCCGAGGTCAGTGCTTTTGAACGCGAGATCCTGCTTGCGGCGGCCAAGGCCTCTGTTGCTACCGGTGCTCCCATTATTACCCATACTGAGGGTGTGCTGGGAGATGAACAGCAGGAGATTCTGGGAGAGGCCGGTGTCCCGCTGAACAAGATTATTGTGGGTCACAGCTGCATTTCTACAAACTTTAATTATCATATGCAGATCATAAAAGAGGGTTCCTATATTGGTTTTGACCGTTTCGGTATGGAAGGCGGTATGCCGGATGAAGTGCGTGCGGCATCAATTGTTAAGCTGATAAAAGCCGGATGTGCTTCAAGGATAATTGTTTCTCATGATTCTGTATGGTACTGGGTGGGCGGTCCGAACCCATGCTCAACGCAACATGCAAACTGGAAGCCCACTAATTTTTTTGAACGTGTTATACCTATGCTTGAATATGAAGGTGTTACGGATGACGATATTGATGTGATGCTTAAAGAAAATCCCCGCAGATTCTTCTCAGGAGAAGTTTCGGAGGAGGTCAGTTAGAGGTTGTTCCGGAATAGCTCTGTCCCCGCAGATCGGCATTTGCGGTAGTTTCGTGTATTTCCATCTCTGAACAGACAAATTCCACTTGTCTAAAAAACTTGCACTACTTATTTTCATGTGCTAGTTTCCTAAAAAATCAATGCTTTTCACGGTTTCAGGAAAGGATTTTGCGGTTTATGGGAGACTCGTCTACAAGTAAAAAACGGTCACTTTTTCTTCTGTTGTTTTCTATCTCATTTCTTCTTTTCTATAGTAAAAATCTTCAGGCTGAAGACCCTCCGGGCGTTGTTTTTGACAGGGCTGAGTCCCTTTTTGAAAAAAAGAAGTATTCGGAATCCTTAAGTCTTTATGAAAAAGTAATATCTCTGGATTCTGCCCATCTTATGGCTTACAGGGGACTTGTCAGGAGTTATGTAAAGCTTGGAGATCCCCAGGGCGGGGTGATTTTCATGGAAGATCTTTACCTCGATGATCTTGAGAATGCCGGCGTCTGTTACGGGCTTGGATATGCCAACTACTATTTAAAAAAATATGATAATGCCATACGTTATTTTAATGAGGCCTTAAAGCTTAATCCTGATCTTGCTCCGGCATGGAACAACTGTGCCGCAATATATCACCATATTAAGCGTGATTATGAAAAAGCAAAAACGTATTACGAAAAAGCAATATTGGTAAGCAAAAAAACAGGAGATGAAAGGGTTCTTTCCATCGCAGAGAAGAACCTTAAAAATCTTCCGACCCCGGAAGAGATAAAGCCTTTAAAAGAAAAGCTAACGCTTGAGCAGTTTATAGATATGTTTATGTCAAGAGTTGAAGAGGATAATGAGCGGGGGATAAGGCTTCTTGTCCTGGGTCAGAAAGATAACTGTGAGCAGGCCATGAACTGGTTTTTAGGGGAGGCGATGCAGGCCTCTGCAGAGGGGAATAAGGAGGAAGAAAAGACAGCCCTTCTTTTTTCAAAGCTGCTGGAACGTGAATACCGGAATGGTTTTCAAAGTGATTTTCTTCAAAGGAAGATGGGAGAATATATCGGACTTCCGGATGAGACAAAAAAGAAAATATTCAGTGGTGAAACGTTTTTAAATGATGGTATTGAAAAAGAAGCAAAAGGAAAATTTAAAAAAGCTGTTGAAAATTACAAGGGGGCGCTTTCTTTTTTTAAAGAGGCTAAGGATAAAAAAAGGGCAGGGATGACACTTCTTTATATGGGGGATCTTTACCGGAAAACAAAAAATCATACGGATGCAAAAAAAGCGTATCTTGATTCTCTGACCTGTTTTGTTGAGTCCCGGGATGAATCCAGTAAAGCCCTTGTTCTTTCCTCCCTGGGTATAACCTGTTATATGCTTGGTGAGCATTCAGACGCGGTTGATTTTTTAAAACGTTCCAGGACGGCATATCACAGGCTGAAAGATAAAGAATCAGAAGAGAAGGTCAGAAAAAATATAGAGCAGATAGAGAATAAAGTAAAAAGTGAGCAGTGAAAGGTGAACAGACGAAATGACTTTAATATTTTACCCTTCACACTTCACATCTCACTTCTCACACTTCCCCATTTCAGGGATTAATCATAAGCGACAGGTATGAACGGAACGGTTGCAGGAAAAGGACATTTTAAAAATAATATATGAGGCAGGTTATGGAAGAAAATAAAAAACCGGTTTGTCCAAATTGCGGTCTAAAGATAGAGAAAGAGGTCTTTACGATCAAGGGGAAGGTTTACTGTGAAAAATGCAGGCCTTCTGACGATGAAGAAAAGACGATGGCTTATACACAGCAAAGTTCTGCTTCTGTAGATGAAGAAAAGACGATGGCTTATACCTGCAGCTCAAAAGATGAGACCCGGATTGAGGATACCCTGGTAGAGGATGATAAGACCCTGGCTTTTGGTGCCGGCGAAGAAGGTACGATTGCCGGTGGAACAATAGCGACTCAGGATGGCGGTGATGCAGACAGGACTGTTGCAACTCAGGAGGATGCGGATAAGACCGTAGCGACACAGGGGACCGGCACAGCATCAAGAGCAGGCATGACCGGTGCACCATCAAGGGCCAGTATGACCGGAACTGAAAAAACACGGGCAACAACCTATTATTCAATGAATAATAGTATTGCAGCGACAAAGCTTATAAAAGAGGTTTTAAGGGTTGAACCGGATATAGATCTTGAATATGCTTCAAGCCTTTATTTTGACAAAAAGGGTAAAAGTGTAAAAAAAGATGATTCTTCTATCCATGCGCTTATTTCCCGTTCAAAAGAATCATCAAAATATATTTTTGATAAAGAACTTGGCCGGGGCGGAATGGGGGCGGTAAATGCTACCGTGGATCAGGATATTCGGCGTAAGGTTGCGATGAAGGTGATGCTCCCGGGTGTCAGCAAGAACATGAACGCAATGAAGCGCTTCCTGGAAGAGGCTCAGGTCACGGGCCAGCTTGAGCATCCAAATATTGTTCCGGTGCATGATATCGGTATTGATGAGGAGTCAAGAGTCTACTTTACCATGATGATGGTAAGAGGAGAAGATCTTGAACATATCATCGGAAAGATATCCGACGGAAAAGTGGGATATAAAGACAAGTATACCCTTGGAAATCTTGTTCAGATTTTCATGAAAGTGTGTGACGGTATCAGCTATGCCCATTCAAAGGGTGTTCTTCACCGGGATTTAAAGCCTGAAAATGTCATGGTCGGTGCTTTTGGTGAAGTGATGGTCATGGACTGGGGGCTTGCAAAAGTCCTTGGAAGACAAGATGTTCAGACCGGTTCTCCGTCTATTGACGGAAGTGCCGATCCTTCAAGGACGCTTGAAGGCCAGGTTATGGGCACCCCCTCCTATATGTCTCCGGAGCAGGCTTTCGGAAAAATATCAGAGCTTGATGAACGTTCCGATATTTTTTCTCTTGGCGGAATCCTTTATAAGATGCTTACCTATGTTGCTCCTTATAAAGGAAAAAGCGCAAGAGATGCGCTGGGTAAAGCAAAAAAACGTCAGCTGACTTCGCCGGAGGAACGGGCGCCGCAAAATATAATTCCGCCCGAGCTTGCTGCTATCTGTATGAAGGCAATGGCTAGGGAGAAAGATGCTCGTTATGAGAGTGCAACAGCACTTAAACATGACCTTCAGCTTTATCTGGACGGCAAAAGCGTTTCCGCTAAAAAAGACAATATGTTTGTAAGGGCTAAAAAATGGGTGGCAAGAAACAAGGCTGCGTCTATAGGTATTGCAGCGTCCATTGTCTGTCTTGTTGTTGGTATTGTCTTTATGGGTATTCTTGCTGAGAAGAAAAAACAGGATACGATCGCATCTCTTTTAAATCAGGGAGATCAGCTTCGTGTTTCTGAAAAGTATGAAGACGCGGAAGAGACCTTCTTTTCTGTTCTGGGTCTGGATCAGAAAAATGAGGCGGCAAAAAAAGGCATTGCCCTTGTAAGTGGTAAGGCCCTTGCGCTTAAGAACAGGCGTCTGGCAAAAGAGAAGATAAAAGAGGCTGATGCTCTTTTTGAACAGGGAGCGTTTGTTAAGGCCTATGATGCTTATGTGGCAACATTTGCTCTTGACCCTGAATCGGATCAGGCAAAAGAGGGTCTGAAGGTCTCTGCTGTTAAGGCAGATAAACAGAAGGCCCAGGAAAAGATTAAACCGTTACTCGCTGATGCCGGAAAACTTGCCGAAAGTAAAGAAGACGCATCACGGACCATCACACTTCTTAAATCCAAGGTGGGGAAGTTAAAAGGCAATATAAAAGGGCATGAAGGGTATACGGTTAAAAAACCGATGTGGGAAACAGAGAAAAACCTGCTTGAAAAAGGCATCGAAATGCTTATGCTTGAAGGCCGGATGATCTCAAAATACAGTGCTGTGCTTGGTTATGACGGTGAAAACAAACAGGCCAGACAGGCCATGGCAGAGCTGTATTATAAAAAATATGTGCAGGCGGAAGAGAGCTTAAATGAAGAGGAGATGGCCTATTTTAAAGAGCTGACCCTTGCCTTTGATGATGGAAGATACGGCCAGCTTTTTGAAAAGAGCGGGAAGGTGACTCTTGTGACCCGTCCTCCTGCGGATGTTTTTTATGTTTACTGCTATCTGGAAGCTCCGGACCGGAGGATGGTTCCTGCTCCATTTAATCCGGACGCATATTTTTCCGGTCCAAAGGGGTCTTCCCTCCGCGGTATCGATAAAAGTTTTAAACTTTCAGGTACGGCTTTTCAGCCTGTTGATAAAATATTAAAGTACGGCTCATATAACAGTCTTAAAGAGATCCGTTCATTAAATTTTCCCAAGGGCTCATATCTTGTTGTTGCCAGGAAGAAGGGGTATGCAGATACCCGGATACCTGTTTTTGTAAAAAGAGGTGACAGTATTAAAATAGACAACCTGCCTCTTTTAAAGAAAGAGGAGATCCCGGATGGCTTTGCCTATGTTCCGGGAGGCAGGTTTATCATGGGCGGAGACCCGTCTGCCCCATATTCAGGCTTAAGGACAGTAAAAGATGTGCCTGGTTTTCTGATGTCTAAAAACGAGGTTACGGTCAGGGAGTATATGGAATTTGTAAATTTTATGGAGGCAAGGCTGTTCGGGTCCGGTGAAAAGTATCTTCCCCGACGGGCTGTATCTTCAGGGTTTTATGCAAAAAAGATCGGATCCCGTTATCAGGCAGAGATATCTCCATCATGGCCTGTCCTTGGGGTTTCCTGGAATGATGCAACGGCATACTGTAAATATATTACCCGTAAAAATAAAAGCAGCGGGTGGCAGTTTCGCCTGCCTGAAGACTATGAATGGGAAAAGGCTGCGCGGGGTGTTGACGGACGTTATTTCCCCTGGGGTAATTATTTTGATTTCAGCTTTTGTTCCATGGGTAAATCAAAGGAAAACAGAAGAGACAGTCCGGATGCTGTGGGTGAATTTCCTCTTGATGAATCCGTATATGGGGTTAGAGATATTGCCGGAAATGTCTCTGAATGGTGCGCTTCTTTTTTTGAAAAGGAACAGAATTTGAGGACATACCGGGGTTCTTCATGGGGGCTGCTTGATGAATCGCTTGCAAGATGCGCAGCCAAAAAGGGAGTGAATCCTTCTTCTGTAACAGCTTCACATGGGTTTAGAATTGCATTGACCTTGAAAAAATGATAGTTTTTATTAAGTTTTAGATGAAATAACCGAAGCTATTACTATGATACAGCTCGAATCAGCAGGCCTTACAGATGTAGGTAAAAAAAGAGAAGGTAATGAAGACGCCTACATGATAGACGACCAGAATCAGTACTATCTTGTTGCAGACGGGATGGGCGGTCATCTTGCCGGTGAGGTTGCAAGCGGTATTGTGGTTGATACTTTTAAAGATTTTTTAGAAAATGTTGCCGTAGATAATTTTCCTGAAATAGATGAGACCCTCTGTGTGGAGGGAAACCGGCTCCTGGCGTTGATGCAGAAAGCCAACGAGCTTGTTTATAAAAGATCACGTGAAGACGAGAACTGCAGAGGCATGGGGTCTACGGCCTCTGCGATATGCTGTACAGACGCAACCCTTGTGGCGGCAAATGTGGGAGACAGCCCGACATACCTTGTCCGTGACGGAGAGGTGGAGCTTATATCCTTTACCCACAATGTGGAGGCTGAACAGGCTGCCATTGACCCCGAAAGGGTAAAGCTTCTTGACCCGAAAGTATTAAAAATGCTTTCACGGGCCATAGGGGTTGCAGAAGATGTTTCCCCGGATGCGTGTGAAACCCCGTGCTTTGCCGGTGACAGAGTGGTGATCTGTTCGGATGGTCTTAGCAACCTTGTTAATCCTCAGGAGATTGCAGAAAAAGTAACGCAAAACAATCCGAAAGAGGCGTGCGGTATTCTTGTTGATCTGGCTAACGAGAGGGGCGGTACGGATAATATAACCGTTATTGTAATTGAGATCAAAAGTGTCGGGTCAAAAGAGGGTAACGGTTTGGCGGGTTTTTTCATCAAACTGATAGAGATTTTAAATAAACCTATTTTTTAGAGGATTTTTTTTAACAGGAGGTTCCCATCATGCCAACCTTAATACTAAAATTTAAGGAAGAGTCCAAGGGAGAGTTTAACCTTGACAGAGGGACTTCCCTTACCCTGGGGAGAAAATCCTCAAACCATATTGTTATTGACAATATGGCTGTTTCGAGCACTCATGCTAAGGTTGATGCGCTGGAAGAAGGCTATCTCCTGACAGATCTGAAGAGTAAAAACGGAACATTTGTAAACGGTAAACCCATATCTTCACACTGGCTTCAAAAAGGTGATGTTATCATCATTGGGAAACATCAGATCGTTTTTGAAGCTGCACAGGGTGAAGACATTCCTACACCCCAGGATGATACCTCGGATAAGACAATGGTTCTTGATACCAATGCCTACCGTGATATGGTTGACTCAGCCCCCCTGGGCTCTGCTCCCCAGTCTGCGAAAAAGGCGAATTTTGGAATCCTTTCTTTCCTTAAAGGCGGTGATGGCGAAGTTGAGCTGGTTAAGAAATTAACAAAGATCGGTAAGGAGTCTTCAAATGAAGTTGTGGTCAGCGGATTTCTTGTGGGTAAACTTGCTGCTACCATCAGCAGGAGGCCGAACGGTTATTATCTGAATTATGTTGAAGGTATGTCAAAGCCCAGGGTTAATGGAAAAGCGGTTAAGGTATCTGTTATTTTAAAAGAATTTGATAAGATCGAAATAGGCTCAGCAACACTTGAGTTTATTATGAAGTCATAGTTTTACTGAATCTGCCTGCGTATTCTTTATTCTTTTTGGATTACTGCACTCCGGTTTAAGGGTGCAGCCGGTCAATAAGCGGCAAATCTTATTTCTCCTTTTTTATGGTTAACTATAAATTCAGAATTATACTCAGTCTGTTTATGCTTGTTCTTTTCTGCGGCTGTCTTATGGGTGCGCCCAAAGAGAAGAAGCTTAAAGAGGATCAGGCGCTGTTTAAAGATGCCCAGAAAGCCCTTGATGTCAGGCTGTATGTTGATGCCATTGATCTTTTTAAAGAGTTTATTAAAAAGTATCCTGATTCAAAGGGTTATTCCTGGGCGTTTCAGCGTCTCGGGGAATCTTTTGAGGGACTTATTGAGGTCGAATACAAAAGAAGAATTGAAAATGGTGAGTCTGAAAAAAGTGTCAGGCAGGTGTTTCTTGAAAAATACGGATCTTTTGAGTGTTGGGAGGAAGCACCGGACGGGCTGCATTATGATCTCAGCCATTACAGGTTTTTGCTGGATGAATTTCCGGACAGTCCCATAGCGGATGAAGCCGCATACAGGCTTATCAAACAGGAAACGGACTACAGGGGAGATCCTGCCGGATATATTAAGGAAATAAAAGAGCTTGAGAGGATCCTTGAGAAATATACGTCTACAACACTTCGGCCTGAGATCCTTTACCGGATGGCGAATAAGTGTCATATTCTTTACGAGATATACTCTTTTTCTCCTGACTTAAAAATTAGGGACAGCGAAAAAGCATCACAGTATCGGAGCAAGACTGTTTTCCTTTACAAGCTGACTTTAAAATCCCCTGAATATTCAAAGTTTTCCACTAAAGCATGGAGAGGGCTGGAACTTCTTGAAAGAGGAACCTGCATATACCGGTTCGAGAGATAACGTATTTCGGTTTTGACAACTTCGTTCAATTATGTCATTCTAATATAATTAATTAAATACTACTGGAGTTCAAAAGTTGAAAAGGGAAAAGGCACTTTTTATATCAAGGAAGGAAAATCTTAAATACTTAACAGAAGATTTTCAGAGAGTTTATTATGGTGATGAGTTTTGCGACAGGCTGATACCGTCTGAAAAAGATCTCAAAGAAGTTATGTCGGCAGTTTTTGAAAAGGGGCTTTCTTTTACTTTTGTCACGCCGTATGTTACGGAGGCGGGTCTTAAAAAGCTTATAAAATTGTTTGCTGTGCTGCCGGAAAAAACAGAAGTGGTTGTTAACGACTGGGGAGCCTTGCGTATAATAAACGAACGTTTTTCCAACCTTGTTCCGGTTCTTGGCAGGCTTATGACAAAGATCAAGAGAGGACCCCGGATTGTTAATTTTCTTGACAGCCTGCCGAAGGAAGCTGTTGACCATCTTAAAAGGACAAATCTTGGTGTTCCTGTATACAGCCGTTTTTTAACGGACAATAATATTTTCCGGGCGGAAATAGATAATCCCCTTCAGGGCCTTAATTTAAGTGATGTGCCGGAAGAGATAAAACTGTCGCTTTATATCCCCTATGCATATGTCAGCACAACCCGTTTTTGCCTCACGGCAAATTGTGATGTGGCCGAAAAAAAAGGGATGATCGGGGTGTTTCCCTGCGGAAAAGAGTGTCAGAAATACACTTTTTACCTTGATAATGCTGTTATGAACAAGATTCTGATCCGGCGGGGGAATACAATTTTCTATCAGAACACTCAAATCCCTGAGAAAATAGATGAATTTAACATAGACCGGGTTGTTGTCCAGCCGGAAGTTCCGCATTAATTACTTTTGTTTATAGTGTTTTATTTATTTATGGCTTCTTGACAAAGGATTAATAAAATATTATAAAAACTTAGCATGCTATCTAATAGTGGGCTAATTTTGTTTGGCAAGTTTTATCTTCTGTACTGAACCTGTATTTCTCCCGATATTTCTGAAGTTCTTAAAAAGCAGGCAAATGTATTTTTTTCTAAAAATTTATCTACCGGGAATAAAATGATAAAAACTTCAAAAAACATAATAAAGCTTATTTGTTTTCTGACGCTTCTTATTTACGGCTGCGGATCAAAAGAGGATAAAGGTGCTGAGGATACAGCCAGGTCTGCAAGGGTAAGGATTGCAAAAGTCATCAGAGGAGATATCTCAACCGAGATTCGGGTCAGCGGAACTATCCTTCCGGACAGGGAGATCTTTATTGGTCCGAAGGTCAGCGGAAGGATTGATAGGTTCTTTGTTGACGAGGGTGATTTTGTTAAGCAGGGAAGTCCCCTGGTTCAGCTGGAGCAGGTAAGATTTGACCTGGTGTTTAAAGAAGCTGAAGCATCCTATAACGAAAGCTTGTCCAGCCTTAAGAATTTTGAAAAGAAACTTACGCGTCAGAAAGATCTTTTTGAAAAAGGGATAGTAGACAAGGAGCGTTTTGACGATACCTTAACAGAGGCTGATCTTGCCAGAGCCCGGGCAGAGATGGCAAAGTCACGATTTAACACGGCAAAAGAGGACATGAAAGATTCCTTACTCAAATCCCCTTTTTCAGGTTTTGTGGTCGAGCGGAAGATGAATTCGGGTGAGATGTATTCGGGCAGGTCGGGTGATTATGTCTTACATCTGGTGGATACCAGCAGCGTTAAAGTGGAGCTGAACATCATTGAAACAAAGAAGCGTTATATAAATACAGGAAAGACAGTGTCTGTTCTGGTTGATGCTATCCCTGATAAGGTTTTTGAGGGTAAAATAGAGGTTGTGAATCCGTTGGTGGATACGGCAAGCCGGAAGTTCCTGGTAAAGATAAAACTGGAGAATTCTGACCTTATGCTTGAGTCCGGCATGTTTGCGAGGGTCAGCATACCCGAAGAACAGCATACCGGAGTTCTTCTTGTGCCTGCAGAAGCGCTTATTGAGAGAGACGGCGAAAAGCTTATTTTTCTTGCCCGGGGGGGGCAAGCAGTGGCAAGATCGGTAAAGACAGGTCTTAGAACACACGCATTTTCAGAAGTTACCGACGGTGATATCAAGGTCGGTGATTCGGTCATTGTTGATGGATTTTATGCCGTAAAAGACGGGTCGCCGCTGAATATAGCTAAGTAGTTTTGAATTTAATATAAAGCAGGATTTCAATGAACCTTCCTGAGATTTCCGTAAAAAGACCTGTTGCCATGAGCATGGTGGCCCTTATCATGATGGTGCTTGGGGTCGTGGCTTTTGAGCGCCTTGGCCTCGATTTTTTTCCTGATCTTCAATTTCCCGAAGTAAATGTGATTACCACCTATCCGGGAGCTTCTTCTGCGGAAATAGAGACCCTGATCACCAAGCCTTTGGAAGAAGCTGTCGCCACCGTGGCAGGCGTGCGTAAAGTCAAGTCTTCATCACGTGAGGGCTCATCCCTTATTCAGGCAGAGCTTGAATGGGGGTCCAATATGGATCTTATTGCCCAGGATGTCAGGAACATGATTGACATTGCCTATGATCTCCTTCCGGATGATGTTGACCGGCCTATGGTGCTAAAGGGAAATGTGGACATGATTCCTATCCTGTATTACGGTGTCTATTCAAAAACGGGAAGAGATTTAAGAAATCTGCGCAAGTTGATTGAAGATCAGGTTGAAAAAAGGCTTGATTCCCTTTCGGGTGTTGCCTCCGCAAGTGTGACAGGCGGGCTTGACCGGGAGATACTGGTTGATATTGACAAAAACAGGCTTAAAGCACATGGTCTTTCACTGAATGATATCAGCAGAGTCATAAGGTCACAAAACAGGGATATCCCCGGCGGTCATCTGGTTCAGGGAACACGTGAATTTGTTGTAAGGACCCTGGGGCAGTATAAGAATGCATCAGCAATTGCAGATACGGTGATTACGGTTTCAGACGGCAGGCCGGTATATATTAAAGATGTTGCTGATGTTAAGGATCTTTACAAAGAAAAGAGAGACAGAAGCAAGGCAAATGGTGTGGATTCGGTGATTTTTTGGGTTACCAAGGAGTCCGGCGCAAATACGGTTGAGGTTGTTGATGTTGTTAGAAAAGAGCTGGCAAAAATTGAAAAGACCCTTCCGCCTGATGTTGTTATTGTAAATGCCTGGGACATGTCAAAACTGGTGAGAGATTCTGTTGCACAGCTTAAAAAGACAGTTCTGTGGGGAAGTCTTTTAACCGTTATTGTTCTTTATATTTTCCTGAGGAATATCAGGACCACCCTGACACTTTTTATCTCAATTCCGTTTGCTGTTATCACAACTTTTGTTGCCATATATTTTGGTGGATATACCCTGAACCTGATCACTTTAAGCGGTCTTGCCCTGGGTGTGGGAATGATCGTTGATAATTCTGTGGTGGTGCTGGAGAACATTTTCAGGCACCTTGAGATGGGTGAAGACAGGAAAACGGCGGCTAAAAACGGTGCAACTGAAGTTTCCATGGCCATTACCGCGTCAACGCTTACCAGTGTGATTGTGTTTGTCCCGCTTATTTTTGCCCAGGGACTTGCCGGTGAATTTACAAAACCCCTGGGTCTAACTGTTGCCTTTGCGTTGTTGGCATCACTTTTTGTGGCGTTGACCATTGTGCCCATGCTGGCTTCAAAGGTGCTTGTGCTGGGCAAACCAAAGGGCCAGAACTTTTTTAAAAAAATGGTTGACCGTTACCGTAGGGTGATTGGTTTTAGTCTGAACAACCGTAAATTGATGGTTGTTCTGGCCTTTGTTATTCTTATTTTGAGTATTGCTGCCATGGGTATGATCAAGGGGGAATATCTTTCCAGGATAGATGAGCCCTATGCCACCGGTGTGATTAAACTTGCCCCCGGGACATCTCTTGATGAGACCTTGAAATATGTGGATAAATTTGAAGAACTTCTAATGAAACAGCCTGAATTTAAGTCGATAATTTCACTGACCGGGCTTTCAGACCTGTCAAAAGTTGATCTTTCAAATGCTGCGGGACCGGCCGGGGTGAATGAATCAGAGATTTTTCTGGAACTGTGTCCTCCCTCTGAGCGTTCACGGACCAGTGCTGAGTTTCTGCGTGATATGCTTAAGGAACTGCCGAAGCTTGTGGACGGCACCTGTTACTTCATGCAGACCATGGATTATTTTACCATGGGGGGTGACCGTCCCATAGAGATAAAGATATTCGGCAGTGACCTTGATGTATTAAAGCGTCTTTCAGACAGTACGGAAGTGTTTCTTAAGAGTTTAACCGGTGTTATAGAAGTCGACAAAAGCCTGCGAATGGGTAAGCCCGAACTTAAAATAGAGGTTGACCGTGAGAAAGCATCGCTTATGGGTATTACTGCAGGAATGGTGGCCGAGACAGTTGACGCGGCGTTTCTGGGACGTAAAGTATCCAAATACCGTGAAGGCGGTGATGAGTTTGATATTCGGGTGAGGTTTGCTAAAGAAGACCGCGCGACTTTCCGTGATCTTGAAAGTATTACGATTCAGAGTCCCATGGGCTTTCAGGTAAATCTTTCAAGTCTTGCCGTCATACAGGAAGGATACGGTCCGATTGAAATAAAGCGTGAGGATCGGGAGCGCTTTGCCACCATAAGGGGAAACTATTCTCCGGATGAAGCGGATCTGGGTGCGATCCGGGAAAAGATAGAAGCGTACTTTGAAAACAACCCTCTTCCGGAAGGCTGCTTTTATAAATTTGGCGGATCGATTGAGGACATGAGCGAAATGAAAAACGCGATGATCTTTATTATGGTTCTTATCATTCTGCTGGTTTATATGGTCATGGCAGCACAGTTTGAGTCTTTTGCCCATCCCCTTGCGATTATGGTCTCGGTTCCTCTTGCCTTTATCGGAGCGGCGCTCGCCCTGCTTTTAACCGGCAATTCTCTTTCTGTCATGTCTTCTATCGGAATAATGATGCTGATTGGTATTGTGGTGAACAATGGTATTGTTTTAATTGACTATGTTAACCAGTTGCGTGCAAAAGGCATGGAAAAGCATGCAGCCATTAAACAGGCAGGTGTCGACCGGCTGCGGCCGATTCTGATGACAACTCTGACCACCAGCCTTGCGCTTACGCCCATGGCAATAAGTACAGGTGACGGAGCTGCTTTGTTTGCTCCCCTTGCGATTACAATATTTGGAGGTCTTCTGACTTCCACTTTTCTGACCCTTGTTATCGTGCCGTCAGTTTACAGTCTTATTGATGGGGCCTCCGAAAGAATAAACAATTTTGCCAGGGGGCTAAGAGATTAATAAAAAGTGAGATGTGAGAAGTGAAGAGTGGGGTGTTCCATAGCCCTCCAGCGTTATTCGCCATGCTCTATGCTATTAACTATTAACTGGTTTTTTTATGGAAATAATACTCGCAACTGGAAATAAAAATAAACTGAGAGAATTCAGAGAGATGCTCTCTTCTGATGATGTTTTGATCATTCCTCAAAATGAATTTGAGAACTGCCCTGAAGTGATAGAGGATGGTCAAACTTTTGAAGAAAATGCGCTGATCAAGGCCCATGCCATTGCACAGCACACCGGCCGGATCACCATTGCAGATGATTCGGGCCTTGAAGTCGATCATCTTGATGGCGCGCCGGGTATTTATTCTGCCCGCTTTGCAGGAGAGGATGCTGATGATGATAAAAATAATCAAAAATTGCTTAAAGAGCTGAAAGGGGTTCCGGAGAATAAACGGGGAGCGCAGTTTACCTGTGTGATCGCAATTGTAAGCCCGGCTGGAGAGGGAAAAACAGTTAAGGGCTCTTTTAGAGGCTGTATTATAGAAAAATACCGCGGAAAGGCGGGTTTTGGCTATGATCCCGTTTTTCTGGATACGGTTTCAGGACTTACCTATTCTGAGATGAGTGCTGAAAAGAAAAACAGCATCAGTCACCGGTCACGGGCAATTCTTGCGCTGAAAAAGATCCTGCCGGAATTTCTAAAAGCAGTTAAGGGCTAATAGCTATTAGCCCTTAACTGCTTTTATTTTATCTGTTTGATTTTTAAAATAATTTGTGATAATATTCGAAATTAAGTTGCCGTCGGGGCGTGGCGCAGTCTGGCAGCGCACCTGGTTTGGGACCAGGGGGTCGGAGGTTCAAATCCTCTCGCCCCGACCATAACTTTCTAAGTAAAATCAG